>DUUE01000209.1 GCA_012841735.1 Bacillota bacterium
CCAAGAATCTGGATGTGACCATTACACCCGCCTCCAACGTGGAAGCGGGAGAATATAAAGTTCCTGTTGTAGCTGCAAGCGCTTCCGGGACGGTAACAGAAGAACTGACTGTCATCATCAGCGGGACTTACAGAATGAATTTTACCGGCCAGGGTGGGATATTGAGCACCGATGTGGTGGCCGGGAGCGAGAAAAAAATTACCCTGGAAGTGAGCAACACCGGCAGTGCGCCGCTGACAAACATTAATCTTTCCGCCACAACACCTAAAGACTGGTCGGTCACTTTTGAGGAGAAAACGATAGACCTGCTGGAACCCGGCGAAACGAAACAGGTTGTAGCCACCCTTGCCGCCAGCAGCAATGCCATTGCCGGCGATTATGCGGTTACCATGCGTGCTTCGGCCAAAGAACTCAGCAGGACAGCCGAATTCCGCGTCACCGTCAAGACATCCACACTCTGGGGTATTATTGCCGTTTTAATTATTATTGCAGTCTGCGGCGGAGTTTACTGGGTTTTCCGTAAGTACGGGAGGCGGTAACCGTGGCTAAAGCTGCACAAAACTACCTGGTGGTGACCGAGGGGCTGACAAAACAATACGGTTCGCTGGTTGCCGTGGACAACCTGAACCTGAAAGTAAAGCGGGGAACAATTTTCGGGCTTTTGGGTCCCAACGGCGCCGGCAAAACCACGACGATTTTAATGCTGCTGGGCCTGACGGAGCCCACTGCCGGCAAAGTACGGATTGACGGCTGCGACCCGGCACGTGAGCCGCTGAAAGTCAAATCCCGGGCGGGTTACCTGCCCGATGCCGTAGGTTTCTACCAGGATATGACCGGCTGGGAAAACCTGCGTTATACAGCGGAGCTTAACGGATTGCCGGAAGATGTGGCGGAAGATCGCATTGCCCGGGCGGTGGAACGTGTCGGGCTTGTGGATGCGGCCGACCGGAAAGTAGGGGAATATTCCCGCGGTATGCGCCAGCGCCTGGGAATTGCGGACCTGTTGGTGAAAGACCCGCCGCTGATTATTATGGACGAACCCACCCTGGGTATTGACCCGGAGGGGGTCCGGGAACTGCTGGCGCTGATCAGAACACTGGCCCGGGAAGACGGGCGTACCATCCTGCTGTCATCCCACCTGTTGCACCAGGTGCAGGAAATCTGTGATGAAGTAGGTATCTTTGTCCGGGGGAAAATGATTGCCTGCGGCACAGTGGATGACCTGGGCCGGCAGCTCCTGCAGGGGAAACGTTTCAGCCTGGAAGTGGAAGCTGATCCGGTGGACGAAAGGTTGCTTAACATTTGCCGCTCCCAGCCCGGAGTGCTGGAGCTGAAACAGGACGGCCCGCGGCTGATTCTTTTATGCAGCCGGGATATCAGGCCCCAACTGACAAAAGAAATTGTAACTGCCGGTTACAGCCTGCAGCATCTGACACTGCGCGGTTACTCGCTGGACGAAATTTACAGGCGTTATTTCATTAAGGAGGAGGGAGAATATGGCCGGACTGCAACAGACACTAAAAAAACTGCCCGGCATTGACAGTGTGCTGCAGGCCAACAAGGGCCTGGCGGCAGTGATAAAAAAAGAAATTTCCGACCAGCTCAGCGGCAGGAGGTTTCTGATCCTGGTGCTGCTGGTAGTCATTGCCTGTTTTGCTTCCCTCTATATTGCCGCCACCGCCATCCGCGATGCCGGGTCAGACAGCTTTGTCTTCCTAAAGCTGTTTACCGTGGCAGGCTCCAAACTGCCCTTTTCCTTTACCGCTTTTGTTTCTTTCCTCGGGCCGCTGGTGGGGCTGATTATGGGCTTTGACGCCATTAGCGGCGAACGGGACAGGGGCACTTTAAGCCATGTTCTTTCCCAGCCCATTTACCGCGATGCCCTGATTAACGGCAAGTTTATTGCCGGTGTCATAGTCCTGGCCATGGTTATTTTCGGACTGGGAATTCTGACTGGGGCTCTGGGGCTTTTGCTTTTTGGTGTGCCGCCTACTTTGAGTGAGTTTTTGCGCATCATTACTTTCCTGCTTTTAACCGTTGTTTATATTTCTTTCTGGCTGGCGCTTTCGCTCCTGTTTTCCATTGTCTTTCGCCAGACGACAACTTCCGCCCTGGCAGGTATTGCTCTCTGGCTCTTCTTTTCCCTGTTCGCCACTTTCCTCGTGGGGATGATAGCCGATGCCATTTTCCCTGTGAGCAGCAACAGCCCGGCAAGCGAAATAATTAAAAATGCCCGCCTGAATCAATGGCTCGGGCGGCTGTGCCCCAACTTTCTCTATGATGAGGCAACAGTTACCCTGATGAATCCTTCCGTCAGGGCACTGGGCGTGGTGACACTGGAGCAGATTGTGGGCGCCATTGAAGCACCCCTTTCTTACGGACAAAGCCTTCTTTTGATCTGGCCTCATGTGGTGGGTCTCGTGGCCGCCACGCTGATCTGTTTTGCCGTTGCTTATTATGTTTTCATGCGGCAGGAAATACGTGCCTGACGCGGTCAGGCCACAGAACTGAAAAAGCCGGGGGCTGCCGCCCCCGGCTTTGCTGTATGCAGACCTGTTTTGCCGCGCTTTCCCCACCCTACCTATTTGCCAGTTTTATCCTCTACAAGGGCAAATACGGCATCATTACTGTTTATAATTGTGAAACCCTGTGCCGTATGAAGGACAAGAAAAGGCGGCTGCTGCGGGTTTAGATATAATTTCCCCCTGCCGTAACCTGTTACATCAAATGTCCCCTTACGCAGGTTATCCATGCCGGTACCTACGATTCTTCGTGTTGCGGGCAGCTCCGGCAGAAGTTCAGCCGCTTCAATTTCCTGCACGTCAATTTTGGCTATTTCCGACAAGTGGGTGATGATAATTGCCGTATCTCTTACCTC
>DUUE01000421.1 GCA_012841735.1 Bacillota bacterium
GGCGGGACCGCTCAGGCTTTGCACCTGATTCCCTTTCTGCTCAAAAGAGCACCTGTTTCCTTGCTTTTGGATTTGTTCCCATTCTACCAAAAACTCCCCTCTTTTGCAAGAGGGGCCGGGCGGAACCTCACGAACTTTCTTCTCCGCTCTTTACGCCAATCCTGCCGCCTGTTTCAGTGCTTTTACCTCCCGGGCATTCAGGCGGCGCCACTCTCCCGGGCGCAGCCCTTTCAGCGTCAGCTGACCCAGGCGCACCCTTTTCAGGGACACTACCGGGTGGTTCACCGCCTCCAGCATGCGGCGCACCTGCCTGTTGCGGCCTTCTTTCAGCGTGAGGGCAAGCAATGAAGTGGGCTTGCCTCCTTTGATCAGGCGCACTGTTGCCGGCGCCGTCATGCCGTCGTCAAGCATGATCCCTGCCGCCAGCCGCCGCAGTGTTTCCCCGGAAGGCAAGTCCCTGACCCGGGCAAGATACTCTTTTTCCACGCCGTAAGACGGATGCGTCAGGCGGTTTGCCAGTTCGCCGTCATTTGTCAGGAGCAAAAGGCCGCTTGTATCCAAATCCAGGCGCCCCACCGGGAAAACGCGCGCCTTAACGTCCCGTACCAGGTCTTTTACCGTGGGGCGGCCGAAGGGATCTTTCATGGTTGTTACGTAACCTGCCGGTTTATACAGCAGGACATATTCATACTGCCCGGCGGGGCGGACAAGACGTTTGTCCACTTCCACCCTGTCGGCGGACGGGTCTACCAGCACGCCCATGCGCGTCACCTTTTTCCCGTTTACCCGCACCCGCCCGGCGGCAATTATTTCTTCTGCGGCGCGCCTGGAGGCCACGCCGCAGAGAGCCAGGTATTTTTGCAAGCGCAGTGTCATTTTTTCTCTTCCTTTTTGCCGGTGTCACTCCCGGTCAAGTTCGCACATAAGTTCCACTTCCACCGCAGCGTTCAGGGGCAGCGCCGCCACTCCCACCGCACTGCGGGCATGTCCCTCCGCAAACAAAGCGGCAAGCAGTTCCGAGGCGCCGTTGAGTACCACAGCCTGCCCGGTAAAACCGGGGGCGCTGTTGACAAAACCGGTCACTTTCACCACCCGCCTGACCCGCTGCAAGTCGCCGACGGCGGCTTTGACGGCGGCCAGCGCATTCAACACGCACAGGCGTGCCGCCGCATAGCCGTCTTCCACTGTCACGTCCATCCCCACTTTGCCGCTGTAGCGCAGGGTGCCGTCCGCAAGGGGCAGCTGGCCCGCAGTATAAACATATTTACCGGAAACAACGGCGGGGACATAGGCTCCCACGGGCGCGGCCGCCTCCGGCAGTTTCAGTCCCAGCGACGACAGTTTGGCCGTAATGTCCATCTCTTTCCTCCCGCTTTTTCTTCCCATGATACAGGAAAGGGAAAGGCGGTGCAAGTCTCAGCCGAAAACCAGTTTGCACACGGCAAGGGCGGCGGCAAAGGCGGCAAAGTCCGCAATCAGCCCCACTACCAGGGCATGGCGGATTTTACGGATACCGACCGATCCGAAATAGACGGTCAGGATATAAAAAGTGGTATCGGTGCTGCCCTGCATGGTGGAAGCCACCCGTCCGACAAAAGAATCGGGGCCGTAACTGTTGAGAATTTCCGCCGTAATACCCAAAGCCCCGCTGCCGGACAGGGGGCGCATCAGGGCCAGGGGCAGTATTTCCCCCGGAATCCGGAAACGCGACAAAAGCGGTTCCACCAGGCCCACCAGCAGGTCAATGGCGCCGGAAGCACGCAAAAGCCCGATGGCCACAATCATGGCCACCAAAAATGGAATCAGCATGACGGAAGTCTGAAAGCCGTCCTTGGCACCTTCCACGAAAGTGTCAAAAACATCCACTTTTTTGTAGACGGCATAAACCAGTATGAGCAAAAGAAAGAGCGGGATACTCCAGACAGCCACTGTGTGCAGCAGGTTTTGCAGCATATTTTACCTCCTCCCGGCAGTATTGCGGGAGAAGTTCCGCAGCAGACGGTCCGCAAGAACGCCGGTTGTCCAGGCAACCAGCGTGGCCAGGATGGTTGTGCCCACAATTTCCGTGGGGTTGCTTGAGCCGCTGGCCGCCCGCAGGGCAATCACAGTCGTGGGAATAAGCGTGAGGCTGCTTGTATTGACCGCCAGAAAAGTGCACATCTCGTCACTGGCACTGCCTGCGTCCGGATTGAGGCTTTGCAGCTCCTGCATTGCCTTCAGACCGAACGGGGTGGCCGCACTGCCCATTCCCAGCAGGTTGGCGCTCATATTCATCAGAATGGCATGGATGGCGGGGTGATTCTGCGGCAGGCGGGGAAAGAGCACAACTGACAGGGGACGCAGGATTTTTACCACCCAGTGGATGAGCCCGCTCTTTTCGATGATTTTCATTATCCCCAGCCAGAAAGTCATAATACTGATCAGGGAAAAAGCCACACTGACCGCCTGTTCGGCGGAAGCAAAAACGGCCTCGCTGACGGCAGCGATTTTGCCGGTGGCTGCGGCCACCACCAGGCCGATAAACATCATGGCAAACCAAATTATGTTAATCACTTATCTAACACCGCCTGTTGTCAGATTCAGCCCGGCTGCAGTCTGTGCTTCAGAACAGGCGCCGTAAAAATGACCCCAGCCTGTGCAGCAGGCCGCTTCTTTCCACCGCCTCCGCCGCCACCAGGGGTGCCTGGGCAACATGCTGCCGCCCGAAATAGACATGCAGAATGCCCAGCTGCTGCCCTTTGCGGACGGGCGCCGTCACTTCCTTGTTTATTTCAAACTCGTAACGCAAATACTCCGCTTCGTCCTCTTTCAGGGGCAGCCCCACACTCCTGCCGGCTGCCAGGGCTATTTTTTCCCGGCGCCCTTTGCGCACTTCAACCGTCACCAAAGTCTGACCCGCGGAGATTACTTCCTGCCAGGAATAATTATTAAAGCCAAAATCTAGCAATTTTTGCGTGTCCTCCCACATTTGCGGCGCGTTTAACACTACGGAAATCAGGCGCCAGCCATCCCGGGAGGCGGCCCCCGCAAAACAGCGCCCCGCCGGCGTGGTCCATCCCGTTTTGATGCCTTCCGCCCCTTCATACATGAGCAGCAGCCTGTTCTGGTTGCGCAAAACCCGGTCGTAGGGACGCCCCGTCCAGGAAATTTTTTTCTCCGGCGTGGCCGCCACTTCCCGGAACTTGGGCAGGCTCATGGCATGGGCGGCAATCAGCGCCAGGTCATAAGCGGTGGTATAATGCTGCTCGTGGTTAAGGCCGTGCGGGTTCATAAAATTGGTCTGTTTGGCCCCCAGCTGGCGGGCGCGTTCAGTCATCATTTCCGCAAACTGTTCCACCGACCCCCCCAAATATTCGGCAATGGCAACGGCGGCGTCATTGCCGGAACGCAAAATCAGGCCGTACAGCAGCTCTTCCAGTGTTTTTGTCTCACCGGCCTCCAGGTCTATGGCAGAACCCTCCACCAGGGAGGCGTACTCGCTGACTTTTACCACATCCTCCAGTTTGCCCGACTCAATGGCCAGAATGGCGGTCATAATCTTGGTGGTGCTGGCCATGGGCAACTGCTCATAAGCGTTTTTACTGAAAAGAATTCTCTTCGTTGCCGCATCCAGGACAATGGCCGCCCTGGCTGTTACCACCGGCGGCTCCAGCGCCTGCGCACTTCCCGTGAAAAAAAGGCAAAGTATGAGGATTAGTCCCACTGTTACCTTACGCATCTGCATTCCCCCTCGCACAACACAGTTCTTGCCAGGCTCACCCGGCAAAAGCACAATGGGTGTACAGGCAATAAAAAAGCCATGCTTATAGTTATTCACATGGCCTGGGGAATATGAAATTGTCTTCTTATTCCTAAATCTGATAGTGCAGCCTGTCATCCGTCCCTCCGGGGGCGGCGCCTCCGTTGCGGTTTGCCTGCCGGGCGGCACCAACAGTCCCTTTCAGCTGGTCAATGAGCTGCGGCGCCAGGTCCATAA
>DUUE01000407.1 GCA_012841735.1 Bacillota bacterium
GCCCGCGTGCGGGCGCTTCTCTGTTTCTTCCAGACAGTCAAGTAATTAGCAGTCCTGACGCGGCCTTGTACGGCAGGAAATTGGACGGGTGGTGCAGAAAGAAATCTCACAAACAGCCGACCGGGAGGGTTATACAATGAAAGTTATTTTGCTAAGCGATGTCAAGGCGCTGGGCAAAAAGGGAGATATAAAGGAAGTGGCCGAAGGCTATGCCCGCAATTTTCTGCTGCCGAAAGGGCTGGCCGTGGAAGCTACGGGCGGACACCTGAAGGAACACCAGCGCAGGCAGCAGCAAAACAGGGAAAAAGCCGCCCAAAAGCTGGCCGCAGCGCAAAAGACGGCGGAAAAAATGACAGGCCTGCAGGTTGAAATTGCCGTGCGTGTCGGTGAGAGCGGGCGCCTTTTTGGTTCTGTAACCAGTGCGGACGTGGCGGACGCCCTGAACAAGAAAGGCTTCACGGTGGATAAACGCAAGCTTGAACTGCCGGAAACAATAAAAAGTACCGGCGTTTACCCGGTGCGGGTGAAACTGCACCCCGAAGTGGAAGTAAATTTGGAGCTGGTGGTTACAGCCGCTCCTTAAGGAGTTAAAAATGAAAAAAGCAGTAACATCACGACTGGCACAAAGAGAGGAGCGCTCCGCAGAACAGGAGCAGCTTAAACGTGAAATCAAGGCGCTCTATTCATATTTGTCCGGGCTGCTGGGTGCGGACAAGCTGATTCTGAAGGCGGGAAAGCTGGAGGCGCTGTCACTGCTGCGTTCCCGCAGGCCGGAAGAAAAAGTCCTGGGGTTGCAGCGGGTTATTTTTGAAAACCCGGCTTTGACGGAAATACCTGCACCCGAAGACATCCCGGAGCTGTTGCAGCTCTTATATGATGAGCTGGCGGAACAGTTGGCACGCCGGGTGGTGGAAGACACCATTGAACAGAAAATTGCCGCCAAAATGCAGGAGAAACATGAAGAATATGTGCTGGAAGTAAAAAGACAGTTGCTGAAGGAGCAGGGCGGGCCGGAAAACCCGCAGACACTCAAAAAATATGCGGAGCTGGAAAAAATGCATCACAAGGTGCTGAACCGCTCCGCCCTGGATATTTTGCGCCCCAAGCGGTTGGAAGAGATTGTGGGCCAGGAAGCCGCTGTGACGGCACTGATGGCCAAATTGGCGTCTCCTTACCCGCAGCATATCATTCTCTACGGCCCGCCCGGGGTGGGCAAAACCACAGCCGCCCGCCTGGCACTGGAAGCTGCCCGGAAAATTGCTTCCAGCCCGTTTGACGCCGATGCCCCCTTTGTGGAAGTGGACGGCACCACACTGCGCTGGGATCCCCGGGAAACAACCAACCCGCTGCTCGGTTCCGTGCATGATCCCATTTACCAGGGAGCAAGGCGTGATCTGATTGACGGCGGTGTGCCCGAGCCCAAACCGGGGCTGGTCACGGAAGCTCATGGCGGGATCCTCTTTATTGATGAAATCGGGGAGTTGGACCTGACACTGCAAAACAAGCTTTTAAAAGTGCTGGAGGATAAAAAGGTCCGCTTTGATTCGGCATATTACGACCCTACTGACCCGCAGGTGCCAAAATATATCCACAAGCTTTTTACGGAAGGTGCACCGGCTGATTTTGTCCTCATCGGTGCCACCACCCGTTCCCCGGGGGAGATTAACCCGGCATTGCGTTCCCGCTGCAGCGCCGTCTATTTCGAACCGCTTACACCAGCGGATGTGGAGAAAATTGTGCTGGCCGCCGCCGCCCGGCTGCAAGTCTCCCTGGAAGAAGATGTGGCCGCCCTGATAGCCGCGTATACCACGGAAGGCAGGCAGGCGGTAAATATACTGGCCGATGCTTACGGCCTGGCGCTTTACCGCAGGCAGGACGGGGCGGCGCCTGTCATTACCTGCGAGCTTGTGCGGGAGACACTGCGGGCCGGCCGCTTTGTACCCAATGCCCCCCGCAAAAAGACGGACGGCGCTTATACCGGCAGGGTCTACGGCCTTGGTGTCCAGGGTTTTCTGGGCAGTGTAATTGAAATTGAAGCGGTGGCATTTCGGGCCGCCCAGCCGGGTAAGGGCGGGATCCGCTTCAATGAAACGGCGGGCAGTATGGCACGGGATTCTGTCTTTAATGCGGCTGCCGTTATTCGCCGCCTTACCGGAGAGGACCTGCACAATTATGACCTGCATGTGAATGTGATCGGCGGCGGGCAAATAGACGGCCCTTCAGCCGGGCTGGCCGTGCTTATGGCCCTGCTCAGTGCCATTAAGGGCTGGCCGGTTGCGCAGCAGGTGGCGGTAACGGGGGAAATATCCCTGCAAGGCCATGTACGCCCTGTGGGCGGTATTGCCGAAAAATTGTACGGCGCCCGCCTGGCGGGGATCAAAACAGTCCTGGTGCCGGCGGAAAACAAAGGCGATGTGCCCGACCTGCCGGATGTGCAGGTGGTGACGGTGGAAACGGTGGCGGAAGCCCTGCCATGGTTTTTCCGGGGGCAGGAAAACTCGCTGTTGCCCGGATAGGTGCCAGATATAAGATAAAGAAGTTTACCGGAAGAGGTGTGTTATGAATTCGGCAACGGAACGTATTCCTCCGCAAAACATGGAAGCGGAACAGTCTGTGCTGGGATCGATGCTCATTGACAGC
>DUUE01000445.1 GCA_012841735.1 Bacillota bacterium
CACGAAACATATAGTATCATGCTTTTTCGACTTTGTCAACCTGTAAACGGCAGCTTTGAGAAAAGCTTAAGCTTTACCGGTCAGCGGTAATTATTGAGATCGAAAATACCGTCTGCCGCTGTTATTTCGTCAACAGTCTTTCCGGAAACAACGGAGCGGGGAGCAGTTGTTACAATTTCCGCCGTACCGGAATATGCATCGTCTTTCTTGCACAAATACCAGGTATCCTCACCATAAAGTTTTGCCGCGTGCGGTAGATTATCCACGCACCCCGCAGTTTTGTGCCATAAAGCGTAAACTCAAGCCGTCCGCCGGAAAGCCAGTTTTCATGCAGGTTGCAGCCTGTCCCGGTTTTCTGCGGCTTGTAACTTCCCCGGTCCCAGATAAGGACTTTGCCTGAGGCATACTCATTGCCGGGGATGATGCCTTCAAAATCCTTATACCTGAAATCATGGTCCTCAACGCGGAAAGCAAGCCTTTTTTCCTTGGGGTTAATGCTTGGGCCGTCCGGAAGCGCCCAGGAAACAAGGACTCCGTCCATTTCCAGGCGGAAATCCCAGTGCAGATGCATGGCCTGGTGCTGCTGCACCACGAACAGTAACTCCCTCATTTTCGTACAGATTCACCCGCTTTACCTGTATATTGCTGTTGTCACCTCCATTATCATACCGCCGGTTGTTGTTTTGGTCAATTGTGCACTGCCACAGGATGCATGCCGCAGACACCCCGGCCATAAAAATGTATTAAGTACGGTTTGAGGAGGGTGGAGTTTGCAAAGCTTTAAAAAGGGCCTCCTGTTTGGTTTGGGTTTCTGGACTGCGGGTGTCATTATTCTCTGTGTTCCGTTTGCAGCCGTTCTTTTCGGGCTGTGGCAGGCTGTCTTGCGTTTTTAAAAGTTGTGGCCGGTGCCGGCCTTTTCACCGGGGAAACTCCAGGTTAATCACAGTATCGGGGACTTCGCCCGGGTAAATGGCATCCACCAAAGGAACACTGGCCGTTATTTCCATGACATCGGATATAAAAGGTATTGCCACCTGCACTTTTGTTACCACTTCCAGGTAGATTTTGTGGCGGACCTGGTTGATTCCCGCTTCTTCAAACCGGTCCGTAACGGCTGTTTCAACAAAGCCGATATGATTCAGCGTCACAGGAATTTTCGGTCCCAGAGCGGCAAAGGTATAGCTGCCCAGAATTTCCCCCAGCGGAATGGCGATTTTTTCCCTGTTCAGTGTCAGCAGGGAATTTTTCACCGCCAAAGTTGTTTCGGCAACAAAGGTGTTAATTTTCCTGTTATTGACCTGGGCCAGGACAATCCTGCCGTTATTGTCCCTGGTTAACAGGATAAAGTCTTCGTAGCTTAATGCACTGACATTTTTCAGAATGGATTCATGGATGGCCTGGGTTGCCAGGGAATTGGCCTTCATATTGGCCAGAGCCTGTGCAGACGGACGGATGTTGCGGTCCAAAAGGATAAAAGCACGAATAACGGTAAAAATAAAGAGGGCCAAAAAGAAAAAGACTGTGGCTTCCCTGCTGATGCTGAGACGGCGACGGAACAAGGCACATCCCTCCCCCTACATTTTATGCAAAGAAGATGCAAAAGGTGACAACAAAGATAAAACCACGGCGGAAGCCGTGGTTCTGTTTATTGCTCTTTTTTTATTTTAGCCTGATAAATCTCCGTTTGCCCACCTGCACAACCGTACCCGGAACAGCGGCAATAACGGCATTAATATCCTCTGTCTTCTCCCCGTTTACTCTTACTCCGCCCTGTTGGATGTTGCGCCGCGCTTCACTGTTGCTGGGAGCAAGCTTGGCAAAAGTAAGCAACTGCAGCAGTTTTACCTTGCCGTTCTCAACAATTGCACTTACATCCACCTCCGGGATGTCATCGGGCAAATCTCCCCGCTGGAAGACCTGTTTAAATTCATTCTCCGCCCGGTCTGCCGCTTCCCGGCCATGGTAGATGCGCACTATCCGGTGGGCAAGACGCATTTTGGCATCCCGTGGATGCAGTGACCCGTCTTTAAGCGCCTCCTCCACAGCCGCTACTTCTTCCATGGTAAAATCTGTGGCCAGGCGGTAGTATTCGGGCATCAGTTCGTCCGCCATGGACATGACTTTGCCGTATATCTCTGCCGGCTCTTCCGTAATACCGATATAATTGCCCAGGGATTTGCTCATTTTGTTGACGCCGTCGAGGCCGACCAGGATGGGCATCATGATGCACACCTGCGGCTCCTGTCCAAATTCACGCTGCAGGTGGCGCCCCATCAGCAGGTTGAATTTTTGTTCCGTGGCGCCAAACTCTACATCCGCCTCCAGGGCAACGGAATCATAACCCTGCATCAGCGGGTAGAAGAATTCATGGATACTGATGGGCTGCTGTTCCCGGTAACGTTTGGCGAAATCCTCCCGCTCCATCATCCTGGCAACGGTGTATTTTGAGGCCAGTTCAATTACCTGGGCAAAATTGAGCTTGGCCAGCCACGTGCTGTTGAAGACAATTTCAGTTTTCTCCGGATCCAGGATTTTAAAGACCTGCTCTTTATAAGTAGCGGCATTCCGCAGGACTTCCTCGTCAGTAAGCTGGCGGCGTGTCTCGGAGCGCCCGGTAGGGTCGCCTACCTTGCCGGTGAAATCACCCAAAATAATAATGACCTGGTGGCCAAGCTGCTGAAATTCACGCAATTTATGCAGGACAACGGCATGTCCCAGGTGAAGGTCCGGTGCGGAAGGGTCCAGCCCCAGCTTTACCTTCAGCGGTTTGCCTGTCTGCAAAGAGCGCTGAAGTTTTTTTAACAGCTCATCCTCATTGATAATTTCTACTGTATTATTTTTTATGATCCGGAATTGTTGTTCTGCGTCCATATGTATCACCCCGTTTTCGCCAGTCTCGCCCCTTCGCGGCAATTCTCATGTAATTTTATCACAGGGAGTCGTTCTTTGCAAAGTATAAGCCGCATATGCCCGTTTCTGCCGGCAATTTGTTCGTTTACCGTAATCCCGGGGGTATGGTATAATCATTGCAAAGCTTCTCTCTTGGGAAAGGAGAACATATCATGCCGAGAAAAAAAGAGGGGAAAAATGTACGCCCGCGGAAGGTGAAGAAAAACAGACTAAAACGCCTGTTGGCCGTCGTGGCGGTACTTTTTATTCTTTTTACTTGCGCCGGCGCCATCACGGCATACGCATCCATACAGCATTTTATGAAGGATCTGCCCGCATTTGATTTAAGCGTGCTGGAACCGGATAAGACCTCTTTCCTTTACGACAAGGACGGTGAACTAGTCACGCCTTTAATGGGAGTTGAAAATCGCATTATCGTCTCCATTGATGAAATGTCCCCGCACCTGATAAATGCTTTTCTGGCCATTGAGGATTACCGTTTTTACGAGCACCCCGGCTTCGACCTGCGTGGCATCCTGAGGGCGTTATGGTTCAACCTGACTGACAAATCCGGCTCAATGCAGGGGGGCAGCACCATTACACAGCAGCTGGTAAAAAACGCCTTCCTGACACCTGAGCGTACCATTAAACGTAAAATCCAAGAAGTTTATTTGGCATACAAGCTGGAACAGGTTTTTAGTAAAGATGAAATCCTGGAATTCTACCTGAACCGCATTTTCTTTGACTACAATGCTTACGGTGTAGAAGCGGCGGCACAGACCTACTTTGGCAAAAGC
>DUUE01000463.1 GCA_012841735.1 Bacillota bacterium
GATTGCCGATGAACCCACCACCGCCCTTGATGCCACCATCCAGGCGCAGTATATTGCCCTGTTTAAAGATGTGCAGAAAAAAACAAACGTGGCCATCATTTTTATCACACACGATTTCGGTGTGGTGTCAAGGATGTGTCACCGGGTAGCCGTGATGTATGCAGGCAAAATTGTGGAAACAGCCCCCACAGAAGTAATATTCAGACAGCCGCGGCATCCTTACACGGCAGCATTGATTAATTCAGTTCCCAGTCTGGACCGGAGAGTGGAACGGCTCTACTCCATTGAAGGGCAGCCGCCGTCCCTCATGAACCTGCCGCCGGGCTGCCGTTTCTGTCAGCGCTGTCCGGAGGCCACAGATATCTGCCGGGAGCGGGAACCGGAAGAAAAGATTATTGGCCCCGAACATTCTGTGTTTTGTTGGAAGGTGAGCTAAATGGCGGAAGTATTATTGGAAGCACAAAGCTTGACCAAACATTACCCGGTAATGAAAGGGCTGCTGCGAAAGATTGTAGGCACAGTAAAGGCCATTGACGGAGTATCTTTTCAGATTGAACGCGGCAAGACATTAAGCCTGGTAGGTGAATCGGGTGCGGGAAAGACCACCACTGCCAAGGCAATACTCCTGCTGGAACAGCTCACGGCAGGCAGCATTCTCTTTGAAGGCAAAGATATTTGCCAGTTTGCCCCTTCCCGCCTGAAGACGGAATACAGGCCCAAGGTGCAGGCTGTTCAGCAGAACCCCTGGAGTTCCATGAACCCGCGCATGCGTGTCCGTGATATTATTGCAGAACCCCTGGTTGTGAACACGCGTCAGAAAAAAAAGCAAATTGACGAGCGCGTGGAGGAACTGCTGGAACAGGTTGGGCTAATGCCGGAATGGGCGGAACGCTACCCCCATGAATTTTCCGGCGGGCAGCGGCAGCGCATAGCCGTGGCGCGGGCCCTGGCGCTTAACCCCAGTCTCATTGTTCTGGATGAGCCGGTTTCAGCCCTGGATGTTTCCATCCGGGCGCAGATAATGAATTTGCTGAAAGATCTCCAGGACATGTATAATCTATCCTATCTTGTCATTGCCCATGACCTGGCCACTGTTCGCTTTATGAGCCACAGTGTGGCCATCATGTATCTGGGCCGGATTGTGGAGTATGCCGAGGTGGAGGATTTGTTTACCAACCCGCTGCACCCCTACACACGGGCACTTATTTCTGCATCGGTTATGACCGCACCGGAAGAGGAGGAGAATGACGACGGCAGGATTATCCTCAAAGGGGAAATGACGTCCCCCATCAACCCTCCCTCAGGGTGTTATTTCCATCCCCGCTGTCCATCGGCAACGGACAAATGTGCCGTGGAGGCGCCGGAGCCAAAGTTTTACGGGACACATTATGTTACCTGTCATCTCTGCGAATAAAATTTATACCCCAAAGCGCCGGAGGATTATTGCTCCGGCGCTTTGCCGTCGGCATGATTGACGGCGTTATTGGCAGCTGATATAGTTATAATGCCAGCTTGTCCGCAGAAGAGAAATACGGGACGCCTGCCTGGCGGAAGGTTGGCGCGGGAGACAGGTTAATCCGGTACAACCCTGGAAAAGCCGGTGTAAACGGGTAAAATAGCAGTAGGGGTGATTCTGATGCAAGCAGGTAAAAAAAATACAGCTTTCCTGCAATTGCGGCCGCGCTGCAGGATATGGCTGGATAACGGACAGGAATCGGTTTTTGGGGATGGCAGGATGATCCTGCTGCAGGCCATAGAAGAGTGCGGCTCCATTAACCAGGCCGCCGCCAAGCTGAATATGTCCTACCGGGCGGCGTGGGGCAAAATCAAAGTAATGGAAGAACGCCTGGGTTTTAAAGTAATACATAAGTATGTCGGAGGGGCGGCCAGCGGGTCTGAATTGACAGAAGAAGCAAAGAGACTGATGGCCGCTTATTCCGGTTTGACGGCAGAAACCGCCAGGGCAATGGAAATAGCTTTTCAGAAGCATTTCAGCGCTTTCCTGGCTGCCTGTAAAGGCGAAGGCCACAAAAAGTAAGCACAGGTGAAGAACATGCGGGAAGGAATAATTTGCCACCGGGAAAGTATGCCTGCAGGCAATATACTGGCGCTATGCTAATATTGACATAGCGGTTGCGTCCGGATATAATAGCAACAGATTTAAACCGCCGGTATCCCGAAAGTTTATTTTTTTTATTACCATTATGCTTAATTAAGCATAATGCTCAAGGCGAAAGGAGAGATAGCTGAGTGGGTGTAAAGCAAGTAAAACTGACAGTCAACGGCAAAGCATACCAGGTGGTGGCGGACGAAGACTTAACCCTGCTTGATCTGCTGCGGGACGAGCTTCATCTCACCGGGGCAAAGCAGTCCTGTGACAAAGCGGGCCAGTGCGGTGCCTGTACCGTGATCATGAACGGGAGGGCAGTCAGGTCCTGCCTGGTGAAAGTCGGCAAACTGGACGGTGCCGACGTAATCACGGTAGAAGGGCTTGGTACACCGGACAATCCCCATCTGATCCAGGAAGCATTTGTCCTGGCGGGGGCAATCCAGTGCGGTTTCTGTACACCGGGAATGATTATGGCAACAAAGGCATTGCTGGACAAAAACAATGACCCGGATACGGAGGAAATCAAAAAAGCGCTCCGCGGCAATCTTTGCCGCTGCACCGGGTATGTGAAAATTATTGATGCGGTTAAACTGGCCGGGCGTTTTCTGCGCGGCGAAATCACACCGGACGAAGTACGGCCCGATCCGGACGGCCCCAAAGCGGGCGTATCGCATCCGCGCCCCTCTGCCCTGGAAAAAGCCTGTGGCACGGCGCGTTACACAGCGGATTATGTGCTGCCCGGTGCCCTGGAGCTGGCGGCTGTACACAGCCCTTATCAACACGCCATTATCAAAAAGATTGATTTTTCCGCTGCAGAAAAAATGCCCGGTGTTGTGGGCTTTATGACGGCCAAAGATATTAAGGGGACAAACAGGCTGGTTTTAAACACCAATGACCGTCCCCTGCTGTGCGAAGACAGGGTACGCAGCTTTGGCGATCCCGTTGCCGTTGTCGCTGCACGGACACGCAAAGAAGCCAGGGAAGCGGCCAAGGCTGTCAAGGTGGAATATGAACCGCTGCCTGTTTTAACTTCCCCTGAAGAAGCGCTGGCGGAGGATGCTCCCCAAATCCATCCTGACAGGCCGAACCTGTGTTTTACCCATCCACAAATCAAAGGGGATGCAAAAGAAGCGCTTCAGAAAGCGGCGGCTGTTGTGGAAGGCCACTTTAAAACTCAGATTAATCACCAGGCGCCTCTGGAGCCCGAAGCAAGCGTTGCTTACCTGGAAGAAGAAGACGACGGGGATGTCCAGCTGGTGGTTGTCGGGCGCAGTATCAATATTCACAAGCACCTGTCAACACTGCAGGATGCCCTCGGGTATGAAAATATCCGCTATGAAGAGGCCGTCTCCGGCGGACAGTTTGGCATAAAAGTGGAAATAACTTCGGAAGGGATAGCGGGAGCGGCTGCCCTGCACTTTAAGCAGCCTGTCCGTTATATTCCCAGCCTGGAAGAATCAATGTGGCTCACTCCCAAGCGCCATCCGTATGATATGAAGGTGAAGCTGGCTGCGGACAGCGAGGGGAAACTGACAGCCTACGAGATTGATTTTACGGTGGACAACGGGGCGTACCACTCAAACGGCGACGTCATTATTAACCGCTCGCTGCGCATGCTGTCCGGTTCTTACAATATTCCCAACGTACATGCCATGTCACGCCTTGTTTATACAAACAACCCCTGGGGGTCTTCAGCACGCGGTGCCGGTCCGCCGCAAACCAATTTTGCCCTGGAATGTGCAGTAAATATGCTGGCCGACAAAATGGGGATAGACCCGCTGGAATTCAGGCTGAAGAATTCCCTGCAGCCGGGACTAAGTAAATCAACAGGCACTGTGGTTACCGAATGGCCGTTCCCTGTTGTCTGTGAATCACTTAAACCGCATTATGAAAGAGCAAAACGTGAAGCAAAACAGCACAAAGACGGCACGATTGTACGGGGCGTCGGCATTGCTGCCGGTTCTTTCGGCATCGGCAGCCCCGGGGATAAAGCCATTGTTTCAATTGAACTTGATCCGGATGGTGGTGTAACTGTCTACGCCGCTGTTGCCGACCCCGGCGAGGGGAATGAATCCATGCTGACACAATTGGCTGCAGAAGTTTTGAAGCTGCCGCTCCATAAAATACGCCTGGTCACTCGTGATACCGACCGGACTACGGCCACCGGACCGGCGGCAGGCAGCCGCATGACTTATATGTGCGGCGGAGCGCTGGTGGATGCGGCAAACCAACTGAAAGCAGCCATGGCAGAATGCGGTGCCACCTGCCATGACGACCTTGTCAGGGCCGGGAAACCGACCCGCTATACCGGAACGAAAGCAACTCTGCAGTCAGGACCGCTGGATAAGGAAACCGGGCAGGGTTCGGCATATGAGTCCGAAGTTCATGCCCTCCAGATGGCCGAGGTGGAAGTGAACAAGGAAACGGGCGAGGTCAGGATTATCAAGATGACCACGGCTGTTGACAGTGGTCCTGTCATTAACCGGCTGAACTATGAAGGACAGCTGGAAGGTGGCGCCGATATGGGAGCCGGTTTTGCCCTGCGCGAACAGTTCATTGCGCAGGAAACAAAAGACTGGGTTACTTTTAAGTTCCCCACCATGAAAACAGCTTTCCCCATGGAAGCAGTAATCACGGAAACTCCCCGCCAGAGGGGAACTCTGCACGGCAGCACAGGTGTGGGTGAAATGACCATGGTTCCCACTGCGCCCGCCGTCATCAGCGCCATCTACGATGCCATTGGAGTCTGGATCTGCGATCTGCCGGCAACCCCAGAGAAAATTAAAGCTGCCTTGAACGATGAGATCCGGAAATAAAGAGACATGGAAGGGTGAACCCGGTCAAAGCTACTACCGGTCTGTGGCCGGGTTCACCCTTTTATTTGATAATGAAGGATATCTCTGGGAGCCGGCTGACTGGACGGAAGCTGTAGCCCGTGCACTGGCCCGTGAAAACGGCATTCCGGAGCTGACGGAAAAGCACTGGCTTGTTATCCGTTTTATGCGGGAATTTTATTTTGCCAACGGCAGGGCACCGCTCAACAGGCAGCTGAAAAAGGGTACAGGTATGACGCTGATGGAAATTGAAGCCCTTTTCCCGGGCGGCATAAAACAGGATGCCCGCCGTATCGCCGGTCTGCCAAACCCTAAAGCTTGTTTGTAGGAGGCACTTTCGATGGAAAGAC
>DUUE01000458.1 GCA_012841735.1 Bacillota bacterium
AATCCCTTTGCCGATCCCACGGTTGCCGCCGGTAATGAAAGCAGTTTTGCCCTTGAGGCTGAAAGCACCTTCCATGCTTGTAATCACACTGATCCCTCCCGCAGCGTAAGCTTTTTCCTGTTTATTTCGCTGCCAGCATTACCTTTCCCTTTCTTTTCCCGGCCCCGGCGGCAGGTCCGCAAAAAATTTCCCGAAGAAGCCGGCACTGAAACGCAGGACATATGGAACTATCAGCAGGGCTACCGCCCGGAAGGTTGCTTCCGTAAAGTCTTTCCCGGCAAAAAAGCTTTCAAACCAGGGGAAAGAAAGATGGCTGCCGCAGTCTATCCAATCATACGGGTTGTGGCTGGTGAGCCGGTGGCAGGTCCCGTCTTCCCGGCAAAACTCCCGGGACCAGCTGTAGTAGCCTCCTTCCGTCACCTGATATTCTTTCCAGTTTTTTGTCAGCCATTTTTCCAGCCCGGCATGACCACCGCGTCCCGTTAAAGCACTGTGCTGCGGGATAAAAATATCCTGCAGGAGGTGCAGGGCGCGGCCCAGCTGCCAGGCGGCCTTTCCCGTCTTGCCCGCCTGCCACGCTTGCTGCGCCTTGGCATAGAGACCGGCAAACACATCCGCCGAGCTTTTCCGGCAGAGGTAGCCGCGGTGGGTCCAGGGGTGGTGAAAATGCCACAAGGTGAGGATATAGCCTCCTGAATATGGCAAGTCCGCGTCCCGGGAGCCGCGGGCCACCAGCTCCGCCAGCACTGCGCCCGTTTCCGGGTCTTGGCGGTATAGTTCCCGGTAGGCAAAAGTTTTGCCGTCCTGCAGCAGCACTTCGGCGGCGGCTTCCACCAGCTCCATATGGCTGGCTATCTGAAACTGCGGTCGTGGGGTGATAAATCTTTTCATGGTGCAGTATATGCAATTTTGCCCATAATGGACATACGGCACGGCAGGTAATGTGGCAAAGCGGGCGGCGGAAAAATATGCTGTACTGTAAATTATACACAGGAGGGATGAGCATGGCTGCAACGCTTTCCACCGGCGACCCCGGCCTGGACCTGGCCATTGCCGCCGCCGGTTACCTGTATGACCCCGTGCAGAATATTTTCTACTCCCATCTTAATGCCTGGCAGCGCAATTTCGGTTATTTCCGCCTATATGACGAACTGTTGGTTCCGCTGCATATGATTCTGGATTGTGAACCCATTTATTTTCACTACGCGGGCAAACGCTGGATGATTGAATTCTGGAAAGGCCAGTATGCCATGACGCTGGGCTGTGAGATCGGCGTCTACAACACCGACAGGGGCGATATTGAAATACCTGACATCTACAGCGGTCCTTTCTTTGACTGTGCAGGCAACCAGGACCTGCTGGATATGGACTGCACCCTTTATTGTCACGGCAAACCGCTTTTTACACGGCGCGACAGGCACTGGTGGCTGACGGGCTTTATTCTGGGCGGTTTTGCCAACCCGGATGACCTGGCCATGGAGATATGGATTAAGTTTAAGGACGGACAGATGCTGGCCAGATTCCGCCGCGGCCTGGAAGAAGCTGGATACAGCAGGCGGGAATACAGCGTCAGCGGCAACAGCATTTCCCTGTCCTTTACCACTCCGCACACTCCCCAGCCCAGCACACGGAATCCGGAAACGGAACGCATCATCCAGTGGAAAAATAAAATGCTCTGCGACTTCTTTATCCATTTGACCAAAGACAAGGAAACAATGGCCGACAAAATTAAAGCTGTCCTGCAGCTGGCCCCCGAGCTTTACAAGCGCATTCTGGAGCTGGGCAAAAACAAAGAACTCTACGGCCAGTACGGCCGGCCGCTGACATTTTTGCGCCATCAGAAATAACCGCCGGCAGGCAGTTGAACCTGAAAAAACAAGCGTTGCCGGCGGTTATTTCGATTATTAAGTGTATGTATTTACTGCAGTTTCTGCAGCACCCGCTCGCTGCTGACGGCAAGGCTGTTGTAAAGGAAAAGCACTTCTGCAATATTGTTTTCCTTGAGGTACGCCGAAACCGGGCGGTGGTAATAACGCAAGTCCAGGACATGGATTTCGGCGAAATGCAGTGCCCAAAAAGGCAGCAGGGCGTTGGCATAGGAATCTTTCACCACCAGCAGGCGGCGCTCCGGCACACCTTCCGTCCGGATGATCACCTGCGGGTGATCCCCGTCCAGAAATACGGCATACTGGTCAAAAGTGGCCAGCCGCTCCGGGGCATAAAGGCTGTCCGCCACCTTCCCCGCCTGCACATATTCCACCTGCAGCTTGCGCGGCG
>DUUE01000051.1 GCA_012841735.1 Bacillota bacterium
CCGTGTCAGTTCCCTGATGTTGTTGATCAGTTCCGTATAACCGGCCGGGTCGCCGGGGCCGTTGGCAAGGACAATACCGTCCGGTGCCAGCTGCACCGCCTCGGCGGGCGGGGTCCCGCAGGGCAGTACCCAGACATCACAGCCGCGCTGCAAAAGTTCCCTTTTAATATTTTCTTTCAGCCCAAAGTCAAAGAGAGCAACAGTATAGCGGGTCGACCCGCACCGGTACAGCACCGGCCGGGAGCAGGAAACATGCTGCACCGCGTCTTCAATTTTATAGGCGCGAATTTCGGCCAGTGGAACCTCTTCCGGCCGCCTGGGCGTAATCCTGCCGTTCATCACGCCGTGCTCCCGGATGATTTTGGTGAGCGCCCGCGTGTCTATGCCGCACAGCCCCACAATGCCCTTTTCGCGTAAAAAAGTGCCAAGGTTGCCCTCGCTGCGAAAGTTGGAGGGGAACTGGCACGGTTCTTTGACGATATAACCCAGCGGGCCGGCGGAGGCGCTTTCAAAATCGGCGGGAATGATGCCGTAATTCCCGATCAGGGGGAAAGTCTGCAGCACTATCTGCCCGTGGTAGCTCTGGTCGGTCAGTGTCTCCAGGTATCCTGTCATGCCGGTGGTAAAGACAAGCTCGCCCGTTACATCACCTTCACTGCCAAAGCTCTGCCCCGTAAAAACCATGCCGTTGGCCAAAATCAGATATAACCTGCCCAAACGCTCTTCCTCCCGTTGTGTGAGTATGCTCCTGTAAGGCCCGGCGGCAAAAAACAGGCGGCGGTTAATTCTCATACATCTTTAAGATCCCTTCCGCCACCGCCCTTTTGGTAATACGCATATCCATGGCCTGTTTTTCCAGGAAGCGGTGAGCTTCCTGCTCGCTTAATTTCAGATAAGAGATGAGCAGGCACTTGGCACGATCGATAATGCGTATATCTTCAATCCTCTGCTGCAGCTTGGTGTTTTCCGCCTGCATGCGCTTCAACCTGGCGCCGGCTGATTTGGCCAGTTTCAGCGCAGCCCAGAATAATGACCTGTTAATGGGTTTGGCGACAGTCAGGACGCCGTCTTCCTCGGTGGCGGCGGAAACTTCCTCAAAGTATTCGCTTTTAACGACCAGGATCACCTGGCTGATGCCTTTGGAAGCAATAAAGCGGGCAAGGTTTTCACCTGATTCATCACGCAGCGGTGCATTAATGATGACCAGGTCAAATTCCCGCTCCAAAAGCAGGCGCCTTGCTTCCCCGCAGGTCTGCACGGTAACAAGCTGCCCAATGGAAGCGGCGTTTAGCATTTCCGTGAAAAAGTCAATGCTTTTTTGCGTCGAAGTAACAATCAGGGCACTTTCCATCACATCGCCGCCTTCCCCGGAGATTCCGACCGCGCCGCCTGCACCTGCCTGCTCCCTGCTTACCCGTTAAATAAAAGGAAAATATCTCTCCCGGTAAAAAGCAGTTTTGTCCCCGGTCGCGGCAAAGGCGGCCGCCTCTGCTTTTTTCAGGGCCACATACTTTGCCAAAAGCTCTGCGCCGATGACACTTCTGACAAAGGCACTGTTTTCCGCCAGCCTGACAGCCTGCTCCAGGCTGCACGGCAACTCAGTCAGGCCGGCGATAATGCTTTCATCTGCAGTGTACAGGTCGGCGTCAACGGCGGGAGGCAGAGCCAGCTGTTTTTCCATGCCTTCCAGGCCCGCCGCGATAAGGAGGGCAAAAGCAAGATAGGGGTTCAGAGAGGGGTCGGGCGAACGCAGCTCCATGCGCACCCGCTCCCCGATGGCGGCGGGAATCCGCACCAGCTGCGAGCGGTTTTGATGCGACCAGGAAATATACTGGGGGGCTTCAAAACTGCCAAAGCGTTCATAAGAATTGCAGAGCGGGTTGAGAAACAATGTCATTTCAGACGTTCTTGCCAGGATGCCCGCAATAAAGCTGTCGGCAACGCCCTGGCGCCCGCGGGCC
>DUUE01000347.1 GCA_012841735.1 Bacillota bacterium
GCTTGTGGCTGCGTCACAGGTCGAGATTGCCCTGTGCCTGGACCCGGCACAGCTGAGGCCCCCGCGTGAGGATGATTTGTTCCGGCCCACCATGGATACATACCATCGCCTGCTGCGCCTGGCGGCAAAACTGGATATTGCTGTCCTGCCGCCCCGTGTACTGCCGGCGGCAGGCGTACCTTACCGTTTTGCACAGTCCCGGCCGCTGGAGCACCTGGAAAAACACTTCGCCATGCTGCCTGCCGTTGCCTGGGCGGGCAGGGCGGAAGAAATAAAACTGGTAACGGCGGCCGGCCCGCGGGCTGAAGTGGAAGCGGCAGCCTGCGATATTATCAGGCTGACGCGGGAAAAGGGTTGGCGTTACCGTGATATGGCCGTTATCTTGCGGAATTTTGACGGCTACCATGACCTGGTGTCCGCCGTCTTTACCGATTATGATATCCCTTTTTATGTGGATGAAAGACGTCCGGCGGCACACCATCCCCTGGTAGAATTTTTACGTTCCGCCCTGGAAGCTGTGGCCGGCAATTTTCCCCCGGATGCGGTCTTCAGGCTGCTGAAAACTGATTTCCTTCCCCTGGCACGGGAAGCGGCGGACAGCGTGGAAAACTATGCCAGGGCGCACGGGCTCAGGGGGAAATACTGGCTGGACGAAAAAGCGTGGGGTCTGGGCAAATACCTGGCACTGGAGGAAGAAGCGGAAGAAAAAGGAGACAAAGCACAGGAGGCTGATAAAATCAGGGAGGGTATGGCCGTCCTGCGCGACATGCTGGCTCCTTTTGCCGCCGCCTGCGCCGGAAGTAAGGAACGGCCTGCAGCCGACTACTGTCTTGCACTCTGGCAGCTGATGGAACGAGCGGATATCAGCGGGAGCTTGCAACGCTGGACCCGTGAGGCGGAAGCGGCGGGCTGCCACCGGCAGGCGCTGGAGCACAGGCAGGTTTATAACGGCGTGATCGACCTGCTGGAACAGGCCCATACCATTTTGGGAGACAGGGTAATGACTTTTTACGCTTTCGTACAGGTTATGCTGGCAGGCCTGGAAAGTCTGAAGCCGGGACTGCTGCCGGACACCACAGACAGGGTAATCATCGGCAGCGTGGAACGTTCCCGCCAGCCACGGCTGCGGGCGGCTTATGTGCTTGGTTTGAGTGAGGGAGATTTCCCCGCCCGCCTGCAGGAAGAAGGTTTTTTTGCCGATCATGAACGCGACCTGCTGGGTACCGGCGGCGTGGAACTGGCCCTGGGCAGAAGGCAGCGTCAGTACCAGGAACAATACCTGGCTTATATTGCCCTGACACGCAGTTCACAGTATTTATGGCTCAGCTGCCCGCTGGCAGATGAGGAGGGGAAAGCAAAGCGGCCCTCCACAGTTTTTAAGCATGTGCGGGAGTTGTTTCCCCACAACCCGGTAATATTTGCCGGCAACAATGCCGCTGATGCCTCTTTTGCCCTTGCCCGGCCGCAGCAGGCTGCCGGAGGGCTGTTATTGGCTGCGGGACAGGCAGTTCGCGGCGGCCGGCTGTCGCCTTTCTGGGCGGCAGTATATGAAGAAGCACGCCGGCACAGGGAAACAGCGGCTTTGCTGGCCAAACTGTGGCCGGCTCTTACCTGGCATAATGCGGTGCCACCCCTGTCACGGGCTTCCGCAGAAATTTTGTTCGGCCGTACCCTGAAAACCAGTGTTTCACGCCTCGAAAATTTTGCTTCCTGCCCCTTTGCCCATTTTGCCCGCTACGGCCTGCGCTTGCAGGAAAGGGAGGAAGCTGTTCTTGATGCGGGCCGGATGGGAACCTTTCTTCATACTGCACTGAAGCTTTTTGTGGCAGGGCTGCTGGCGGAAGGTACGGACTGGGCCACTCTTCCCGCAGCCGATGTTTGTTCACGGATGGAAGAGGTGGTTGCCACGCTCTTGCCGCAACTGCAGCAGGAAATAATCTTACCGGCGGCGCACCTCAAGTTTCTGGGACAGAGACTGCAGTCAACACTCACGGAAGCGGCACTTGCCCTCACAGTCCATGCCCGGCGGAGTGGTTTCCGTCCCGTTGCCGTGGAACTGGCTTTCGGCCGTGACCATGTTCCTCC
>DUUE01000208.1 GCA_012841735.1 Bacillota bacterium
GCGAAATCGCCTTTTCTATCAGCGCCGGATCCAGGTTCAAAGTTTGCGGATCAATATCCACGAAGACAGGCCTGGCCCGCTCAAAAAGGATGCAGTTGGCCGAAGCGATAAAGCTGAAAGGCGTGGTGATCACCTCGTCATCCTCGCCGATACCCAGCGCCCGGACAAGCAGGTGCAGCCCGCTGGTCCCGCTGTTGACGGCGATTCCGAAACGCCGCCCGGCCAGGGCGGCCACCTGCCGCTCAAATTCTTCCATCTGCGGGCCCAGGGCCAGGAACCTCGATTCCAGCACCCCAGTCACTGCCGCAATTTCTTTTTCTGTAATGTCCGGTGATGATAGAGAAATAAACATTATTCTTCTCCCCTGTATATTTTGTTTTTAGTTGTCTTTGCTCACTTTCCCATTTTATCATATTGAAAGGACAGGTAATTCAATAAATATCTCAGGCAACTGAAAAAAACCCGCCTTACCGGCGGGTCTGAATATTAATAAGCAAAGCATGCTTAATCATGGTCTATTTATAAACCGGAATTTCAAAGTGAAGAAGCGGATTTTCCAGCTGCTCATACAGCTGTTTAATCCTGGAGATCTGCTTCACCGCCCACCCTATATCTGTGGCATACTGGTGGGTTCCGGGATTGGCCGGGTTCCACCTCATCTTGTATAGTGTATTCTGTCCGCTGTGGAGATAGCCTTGACCGATAAATTCAGCCCCGCCGATGATCGCATCTCTTGGGGTAAACCAACCTTTGTCATAAGCATAAAAAGCGCCCAGCTCCTTCGGATTGCTGTCAGCGGCGCCTATGCCAAACATGTTGTAAACTGTTTTGATTTCTGTAAGCCGGCTTCTATTTGAGTCAGTGACCAGTTCGAGATCACCGCTGCTGTTGCGGCCTACTTCAACGCCATTGGCCAGATCCGAACAGCCGTTCCCGGTTTCATGCAGGGCATGGGCCACCAGGTAGATTTCGTTTATAGCATGTGTTTGCCCTGCTTCGATGAACAGCTCCCCTTTGCCCTGTAGAATTCCCTTGCCGGATAGCAGGTTGTTCAACTGGCTTACCGATACCCCGGAGCTTGTGGTTAGCACCAGGTGCTGGAAGCGGTCGTTTTTATTGGGATCCAGATAATAGCGCACATCTTCACGCATGGCGTTTAGCCAGGTTCCGGTAAGTTTTATTTTATACCACTTGCTGCTGCCGTTCCAGGTATCCCCGGTCACTTCACCCAGAATGGCCAGCTCGGTCCCGCTTTTGTATGTGGTGTAGATATGGGCGTTTAAGCTTGCCGTTTCCCGGGCGTTGGCTCCACTGCCTCCAACAATACCGGCCCGCGAAATTTCTACCAGGTGGCTATGTACGTAGAGAGTCTTGTTATCATAGCGTATTTTATACCAGATGGTACTACCCTCATACTCTGCGCCCTGTACCTGATCCAGAACAATTACAGTTGTGCCCGTATCGACAGTTGCGTAAATATTGTCCCCAAACCAGGGGGAGGTGCGTATTCTGACCCGGTCATATTTAATCACACCTCGGTCCACGACCCCTGAGAGGACCAGGCTGTGCACGTAA
>DUUE01000303.1 GCA_012841735.1 Bacillota bacterium
GCGTGTCAGCAGGACAACGGCCTGGGTGGGCGGCATTCTCAATATCAAACCTATTCTGCATGTGGTGGACGGAAAACTGGTACCCCTGGAGAAAGTCCGCGGCAAGAACAAGGTCATCCGCCGCATGGTGGAAATAATGGGCGAGCGTGGCAGCAAGCTCCGGGAACAAACTGTCGGTATCAGCCACGGGGATGATTTGGATGCGGCCCATAAACTGAAGGAAGCTGTTACTGAAGCATTCGGCTGCGAAGATTTCGTTATCAGCAGCATCGGTTGTGCCGTCGGTGCCCATTCCGGGCCCGGTACGCTGGCTTTGTTTTTTCTCGGCGAATAAACAGTTTCATTAAGAAAAAACCCTTGACAAGTCTGGCCGCCTTTGCAGGCAGTGCCGGACTTTGTATTTATAAAATGATGTCATCTGTTTCTGTCCTATAATTGTCAACAACATTAATTTGACAAATATCTTTCACCTATACAAAGAAAGTACAAGTAATGATATAATGACTAAAAAATTCAGAATTATATAACTTGTTATAAAAACTAGAAGAAGCAATAGAAGAAATATCCTGATGCTGGTATAATATATACAGCGATATACAGACAGAAATATATTAACGCGCTTGATATATGTAATGAAAAGAAAATACCTGTGAGCAGGCTGTAGCTGATATAAGGCAAAATACAGTTCTGGAGGGGTAGTTTTGGATAGTATTAAGGCTCTTCAGCAAGAAAGAAATCAGTTGTTTTGTGATTTGGCGGATGGGAAAATACCAAAAAGAGTGCCAATCAGCGCAGGCTTGAGTGCCTCAGTGTGCATGCAGCTTGCCGGGTTGCCATTGGCGGAAACGCAGTGGAGCCTTGCAGGATTGGAGGAAGCGCTTGAATTAGGTTATAGGTATGCCAAAACAGATACATTTAGTTACTCGATTGTGCAGTGCCCCCCCAAACTACATATCCTGGGCGCAACCAGCTATGTCATGAGTTCAAAAGGATTTTATCAGTATCCGGACACCGAAAGGATCTCGGCTGATGAATATGATGATCTTATTAACAGCCCGTATGACTTTCTGATTGAAAAAGTACTGCCAAAAATTTTTACAGCCTTAAACACAGATCCCGTTTCCCGTTCTCTAATCCTGGCAAAAGCAGTTTTGGCCAATATGGATTACCAGTCTCAAATACAGAAAATTTCGCAGCGAATTATAGATAAGTATGGTTTCCGCACGTCAATCCCGGGGACTGTCGCACATACCAATACACCTTTTGATTATATCGGCGACTTTTTGAGAGGTTTTAAAGGTATTATGGCGGATGTGCGACGGCAGCCTGGAAAGGTTGCGGAAGCCTGTGAGGCATTGTTGCCGGTAATGGTAAAAAGAGGATTGCCGCCGAATCCTTCACGGTATGGCGTGACAACAGTTACCCTTCATTTGCCCACTTACTTGCGCGAGAAAGATTTTGAGACAATATACTGGCCTACTTTTTCCAAGTTGGTTAATACTTTGGCATCATACGGTCAACCTTGCAACTGTTTTTGTGAAGACAACTGGATGAGATATTTGGACTACCTGTATGAATTACCCGCAAACACAACATTAATGTTTGAATACGGAGATCCCAAAATTATTAAAGACAAATTGGGAACAAAACACATTATTGCCGGTATGTATCCTTTGAATTTATTGAAAACGGGCACTGGTGAGCAATGCATTGACAAAGCCAAAGAAATGCTGGATATATTGGCACCGGGCGGCAGGTATATTTTCGGGTTTGATAAAGGTCCGTTGACATTGAATGAGATTAACATCGACAATTATCTGAAGGTATTGGAATATGTTGCGATGAATTCTTCTTATGCGAATTACGGTGAATTTACAACCGGAGCGGCCAGAAGCTCTGCCGCGGCAGAAGTGCAAAAAGCAGATATGTCACCGGAACTTCATCTTAATTCGAAATATTATGTGCCTGTGGACCAGGATGATGAGCTGAAACTGGAACCCTATATCAAACATGTGCTCCGGCGCTATGAAGACATGCTGTTTAATTTGTTGGTAAGAATTTCTTAATTAAGGAAGGGGGCTGTGATTGGTGAAAAAATTTCAAGTAGTACACTATCTAAATCAGTTTTTCGGCGGAGTAGGGGGA
>DUUE01000435.1 GCA_012841735.1 Bacillota bacterium
ATCCCGTCTGAGACGGGATTTCCCTGTTATGGAGGGGGGACTGTGGGCTTTAATTGTGACAGGATTCGCTGTGCCGGTGTTCATGGCAGACACTGCCCGTCGAGTGCAGCTCACCTGCCAGGTATTTTTTCACTGCCTCTTCGGCGGCACCGGTGGCACCCGTTATCACTTCAATGCCGTTTTCGCCAAAAAGGGCGACGGCACTGCCGCCCATGCCGCCGGCAATAATGACATTCACTCCCAGATCATGTAAAAAGCGCGGCAGGAAGCCGGGGCGGTGGCCCGGGTTCGGGATAAATTTTTTGCCGGTAACGCTGCCGCCTTCCGCCGTAAACACGGCAAAACCTTCACAATGGCCAAAATGTTGTGCAACCTGATTATTGTCCGCAGCAACAGCAATTTTCATCGGTTACTTCTCCTTTTCTTTTTTTACTTTCTCTTCCCCGAATAACAGCGGTTGCAACCGCTGCCAAACAGTGCGGATGGCGAGCCCCGCCGGGCTGCCGGGGAGCTCAACTGCCGTGCGGCCGCTGTTGACGGCAGACACAACAGCCGGGTCAAAAGGAATCAGGCCCAGGACAGGGACTTTTTCCTTTGTACAGTATTCTTCTATGCGTTCCGCCAGCCTGCGGCTCTGGTCACAGCGGTTGATGCAGACGGCACAATGCGGTGTAAAGCGCCGGACAAGAGGGATAATACGGCTTAAATCATGCAAGCCGGAGAGGGTGGGTTCCGTCACCAGCAGGGCGAAATCAGTGCCGGTGACAGAGGCCATTACAGGACAACCCGTGCCGGGAGAACCGTCAATGATGACAAGCTCCTCGGCCGTAATCTTCTCTTTCAGGTTGCCGCGCACCGTGGTTACCAGTTTGCCGGAAGCACCGTTTCCCATTTTCAGCCGGCCGGTGGAAAAAAGGCCGTGTTCTGTCCGCGCCACCCCGGTCCAGCCGGTGATATAATCTTGCAGACGGATGGCCGGCCTGCCTGTCGCGTCCCTTGCCGGACAGACAATTTCACATACACCGCAGCCTTCACAGAACAATTCATTGACGGTATACTCCCTGATGGCGCCAAAGCGGCAGTATTGTTCACAACGTCCGCATTCCTGACAGAGACTGCGGTCAAGAGATGCTTTTTGGTAACCGTAGTAAGGTTCATTTACCTGCAGCCCGTCCGCAGCCAGAGAAAGGTGCAGATTGGGCGCATCCACATCACAGTCGGCAAAAGCTTTGCGCTGCCCTGCCAGCCGAATAAAGGAAGCGGCCACAGTGGTTTTCCCGGTACCGCCCTTACCGCTGAGGATGACAAGCTGCTTCACGTGCTTTCACTCCCATCTGCTGCAAGAGGCCGGCAAAAAGATCGTAATACTCTTTGCTTATTTTAACCGCCGGCTCTCCCCCGGCAATGCTGTGAGCAAGCTCCGTGGTATAGGGGATGACTGCCAGGAGAGGAAGCTGTTCCCGGCGGCAGTAGTCTTCCACCAGCTTTTCACCGGGCACTGCTTTATTCAACACAACACCGAACGGTTTTTTTAACACAGTAACCAGTTCCCGGACCATTTGCAGGTTATCCAATCCGTAACGCGTCGGTTCGGCCACCAGCAAGCAGTAATCACAGTCCTTGATGCTTTCCAGGACTGTACAGGAACTGCCGGGAGGGCAGTCTATGATTACCGTTGCTGCAGCGGGCAGGCCGGCAAGCAGCTGCGCAATGATAGGCACACCCGATTCCTCACCCAAGTTAAGATAGCCTGTCCGGACCTGCACATGCCCCGCCCTGCCGTGCTGAATAATGCCGACGGGCCGGTCCAGCTCCGCAAGTGCCTGCTGTGGGCACAACAGCACGCAGCCGCCGCAGGAATGACAGATCCCGGGAAAAACAAGCACTTTCCCGGCGTATGCCAGTGCATTAAAACGGCAAAATTCCACGCACTTCCTGCAGCCGCTGCATTTAGCGTGGTCAACTGCAGGAATTTTTACTGTTACCTGCTCCTTTGCCGTAATTTCCGGCTGCAGGAAGACCCAGCCGTTCGGTTCTTCCACATCACAGTCTGCGTAAACGGCTTCCTCTGCCACCAAAGCCAGGTTGACAGCCAGAAATGTTTTGCCCGTTCCCCCTTTTCCGCTGAGGACGGCAATGCGCATTAACGGCCGCCCCCGTGGCGGTGGTGATGCCCGGCATGAATCTCTTGCAGTTCCTGCAGTGCTCCCTGGCAGTATTTTTTCACGTTTTCTTTTACTGTGCCCGCTTCGCCCTGATACAGCCTGATGCCGGCAGACTGCAGCACATCGGCTGCATTTTGTCCCAGCTGCCTGGTTATCAGGGCTTCTGCCCCGCTGTCAACAACGGCCTGGGCCGCCACGACACCGGCACCCCCTTCTGCCCCGGCCGCTTTGTTATCCACAACTGTGCAGGAAAAATCCCTGCTGTCAATCAGCAAAAAATATGCCGCCCGGCCAAAGGACGGGCTGATTTCCGCCGTCAAAGAGTCCTGTGTTGCCGGTATAACAATCTTCATTATCAATATCCTCCCTGTTCAGGTTTTCTTTGCTCCGTAGTATCCAGCATTGCAGCCGCCGTCACTAAATAAGGCGCTGTCAGATCTTCCAGCCTGCCTTCATCGCATAAGCGTGACAGTTCCGGATCAACAGGCAGTTTGCCAAGCACAGGAAGTTCCAGGTCCACTGCCACTTCGTCCAGCCGGCTTTCCCCGAAGATATTTATCTGCCTGCCACAGTCCGGGCATTTCAGATAACCCATGTTTTCCACAATTCCCAGGATAGGTATGTTCATTGTTTTGGCCATACGGTAAGCCTTCCTGACAATCAGCTGCACCAAGTCCTGCGGCGAAGCTACAACCACAATACCGTCCAACGGCAGTGTCTGGAAAACAGTAAGCGGCACATCCCCCGTACCCGGCGGCATATCAACAAAAAGATAGTCCAGGTTTTCCCACAGCACGTCTGTCCAAAACTGTTTCACCACTCCGGAGAGAAGGGGCCCCCGCCAGACCACAGGCGCATCTTCTTCTTCCAGCAGAAGGTTAATGGAGATCACACGGATACGGTCACGGGTAAATTCGGGGAGAATACCGTTCTCACATGTCACGGCTTTTTTGTGCAGTCCAAACATTTTGGGAATGGAAGGGCCGGTAATATCCGCATCCAAAATTCCTACCTGCTTTCCCTTCCTGCTCATTTGTAACGCCAGCAGTGCGGTCACCAGTGATTTCCCCACACCGCCCTTACCGCTGACGACGCCGATAATTTTTTTGATATTGCTGTACTCGTTTGCCGGAACCCGGAAGTCCTGGGGTTTTACCCGTTCTTCCCTGCTCTTCTCCGCAGCGGCTGCATTTTGCTTATCCATTCTGTTTCCGCACCTCCAAATATATTTTGAAGTAATTTATATAATATTATTGAGGTTTTTGGCAGGTCGAATATTATTCGCACTCATGACAATGCTTACAGTTCTTTAACATGTGGCAGGAAC
>DUUE01000291.1 GCA_012841735.1 Bacillota bacterium
ACAATAGTAAAAAGGCCGCACAATTGGTCTATATCATACAATTGTGCGGCCTTTTTTTGTTCTTTGGAAAGCTGCCGCTGCCCGGCAAACTTTATCATTTCTCAAAGAAATTCAGGCGTACCATGTCCCTTCTGAGATCTTGTCATCAACTGCGGAAAGATTTTTTCGCCGTAATATTTGTCAAGGGTGCTGGACATATATAAAAAGTATTTGTATCTGGTGTTGTAGAACCCGGGAAGTATTTCCCTACAGTTAATTGATACCAAATACCAATTTCACATGTCAAGGTCAAATCAGGACAAAATCAGTATTTTTTCATTTTTTTTTGCTCTTATATGTCGTCTTTGATCTCTTAAGGTGCTGTAAATTGTTAATGAGCGGCAAAACGAGAGACTATCTTTTGGTAATTGGTTAACTTCTCTTTTATAATAGGCTCCAGCTTGGGATCAATGTTTGGGTGTCTTTCTTTGTATTCATCCCACGAAGGAAAGTATTTGGATTTAATCTCCCTTACCTTGACAGTGGGACGGTTTACTGTCCTTTCAACTGCAATGTGCTCTCCGGCATTGTCATATGTGGCGTTTTCACTTACATACTGTAAGACAGCCCGGTAATTCTCAGGATTGATACTGTCAAGGGAAATGAGTGCCTTATCCAGCTTAAAGAAATATCTGCCGCCGGGAGCCAGGATATCAAGCAGTTCTTTTGCTTTGTCTATACATTGCTGCTTGCTGCCGTTTTTCAGCAGCCCTATCGGGTAAAAACCGCTCAAAATATGTTTTTTGCCAAGTTTGTCCTTAACCAACTGCGGGTCGCCATATTCAAAACTGATTCTGGTGCCTGGCGGCAAGTCTTGCAGATAATCCAAATAGCGCATCCAGTTGTTTTGACAGGTAATAGCTGCAGGCTGGCCGGCATCAGCAAGACCCCAGAGTAATTTGGAAAAAGTAGGCCAGTAAAATTTCTCAAATTCTTTGTCGCCCATGTAGGTAGCCATATGTAACGGAATGTGCGTGGAACCATACTTTGAAGGCTTGTCGGGAATACCTGCCTTCAGCTGTACGGCTAAAACAGATTCACAGGCTTCAAGTACTTTTTCAGGGTACCTTTTCATGTCCGTGAGGGCACCGGTGAAACCTCTGAGCCAGTCTGCGATATAATCAAAAGGAGCAAAAATGAGCGGCCCGGTAGATTCCTGTGGCGGAACATAGTAGCCGTATTTCTCAACTAACTTTTTGTTAATGGCATTTACGGCAGTATTATATTCGTTAACACTCAGCAAGGCTTGTGCCATGATAAAAGAGCGTGAAATAGGGTCGGTATCCAGCTCTGTGTAAACGCGGGGTTGTATTTTTTCGTAGTAAAAATCAATAGGATTTTCAATAAGTTCGTCATACTCGCCCGGATCCATCGGTACTATTTCAGGGTGCTGCAAAAATCCATTTGATCCCATCACATAACTTCTTGAACCCAGAATCTGCAGGTATGCAGGCGACCTGAAAAAGCCTATAGGATATTGATCGGAGGGAAACATTTGGCATACCTTTTCAAAAGCAACTTCCATTCCCTCCAGGGTCCATTGTGTCTCAGCCAAAGGGAGTCCTGCATACTGAATGGCGAACTCAAGGGTAGTACTCCCCATTACAGGCACTCTTGCAGGAATAATTCCGTCATAAATATCCTCAAACAATTTAGTCCGTTCTTGCTTGCGTTTTTCGGCATCCTTCATAATTATCAGGTCCCTCCGTTTTAAGTTGTTAATTATTTGTTTCACATGCCGGCATCAATCTTTGTTTCATATGTAATTATTTCTCTGAGATTGACGGTTGACCTGCTAACAGGGACATAGTAATTTCAAATGCCTCCCATTTTTGCACTATAAGAAGCCGGCCGCCGGGGGGATATGATGCGGGCAAACAAAAACAGGGCACAAAGGCCCTGTTTTTGTTTGAGGCATTAATTATAAGCCCGTAATCCCCAAAGGAGTGAACGCCACTCAACAACTGAATCTTTTGCCGGGTACTCTTGCCTGTAGGCAATCTCATGCTGCATGTCGGTGCTTTTATTATATGCCGCTAATTTTCTAATGCCAGAAACTATTTGTTTTAGGCTCATTATAATCCCTCCTAGCAGGTATATCCTTGTATATACATAATTATACCGCAAAAAAGAAAAATTTGTATATTTTATTTCACAATGTTTGCGGCAATGTGATTGTAAATAACTCAGAGCATAACTTGGCAATATCATTCATTTATCTCATAAATATTTGTGGCATTATACAAAGCCAATGGCTTTTGCCTGGGATTTTACAGCTTTGATAAGGTGCGCAGAGCGTTTTAATCATGTAATTGACGTCCAATTAGCTTGAGAAGAGGAAATGGCGGTTGGGCAAAATTATTAAGGCGGCAAGTTATTAAAGATGTTATAATTTTGTTAAATATAATAAAATGACTTTGAGTGCAAAACCTGATTTGCGCACATACGAAGAGTGTCCGGTCATCTTGTGCCAATTTGCATACATTAGTAACAGGTTGAACGGAAAAGGGGGAAGGCAAATTAAGTGGGTGCTTTCAGGAGTTTTTACTGGGGGTTTTTGTTGACGATGTTGGATTTTAGGATCAGTGGTTTTGACATTTTACCGGATATCCTCGGCTTTATCTTTTTCGCCATAGGAATTAAGGCTCTGCTGGCAGAGAGTGAACATTTTCAGCAGGCCGGCAAGTTTAATCTTGCCATGATTTTTCTTTCTTTTTTTTCTCTCTATGAACCGCCGTCAGGACCGGAATCTGCTTTTAATATTTTCGGCTTCCTGGTTGCTATTGTTACAATTATTGTAACTTGGCATCTCGTTTATCACCTCTTTATGGGAATCAGTGAGCTGGCATCAAGTGCGGGGCGCTCAGATTTACAGGCAGAAGCAGTGAGACGCTGGGAGCAATACCGGCATCTGATGATTGCTACTATTGTTACTTTCTTCTTAATCATTATCCCGCCATTGGCAGTGATTGTGATGTTTGGCTTAATAATTGCCAGTATTGTTTTGTGTATAGGCATATTAGGTTTCCTCAAAAAATGCGAAGCATTTCTTTAGTGTTATACGGCAGGCGGCCATGCAATACGTGGCTGCTTTTTTATTCTGTAGAAAAGTGAATGAGTAATGTGGTTTGCCGGTTTGGCGGCGGTATGGCAAAAATTACAGTAACCCCCGTTTATAAAAATGGTTTATAATGGTGACTATGGTGCTCTACATACAGCAAGAGCCAAAGCATTGACTTTTTAGGGGGAATAGCAGTATATGGGGGTTTTCATCGGGCTACTTGGTTTTCTTGGGTTGATAGCAGGCTTATTGTCGCTGGTGATCAGTATCATTAAGAGGGCTCCGAAGAAAAACGCACTGCTTGTCATCGGAATCGCTTTCCTGCTGTTTGTCACCGGCCTGGCAACCACCCCGCCGCCGGATGATAATCAGCATGCTGAGCCGCCTGCTGCAGGCCGGGTTGATGACAATGAGTCAGCCCCGGATAAGGATGCAACCGGCGGGGCGGACACGGAAGAACCGTCGCCGCAGCCGGGGCAGCATGAGACAGGCTCAGAGCAGGAAACGGACCCGGCCACGGCAAATCCTGACGGCAAAACGACAGTCCATTTTATTGATGTCGGACAGGGAGACAGTATCCTTATTCAGACACCGGGCAAGAATATTCTGGTGGATGCCGGTGAGCGCGGGGAAACGGTTGTTAATTATCTTAAGAATAAAAAAGTAACTTCCCTGGATCTTGTTGTCGGCACTCACCCGCATGCCGATCATATCGGCGGTCTGATTAATGTTCTGCAGGCCATACCGGTCACAGAAGTTATTGATCCGGGGGTAATTCACACAACAAAAACTTATGAAGATTATCTTACCCTGATAGACGAGAAGGATATTAAATTTACCGAAGGAAGAGCCGGATTAAAGCGTGACCTCGGGGACGGTGCAATGTTGGAAATTCTGCATCCCTCTGCGCCGGCGGGAGATAATTTGAATGATGCTTCTGTTGTCATTAAACTGACGTTTGGCGATGTCAGCTTTCTGCTGACCGGTGATGCGGAGCAGACAAGCCTTAAACAAATACTGGACCGCAACTATGAGCTTAATAGTACAATCCTGAAGGTCAGTCACCACGGCAGCAGAACGGGCACCTCTTCCGCTTTTCTTGCGGCCGTGTCTCCGGAGGCTGCCGTTATCATGGCGGGAAAAGGCAATACTTACGGGCATCCCCATGATGAAGTTCTTGCCCTGCTGGCTAAGGCAAAGGTAAACATTCACCGGACAGACCTGCATGGGACAATTGTTGTCACCACAGACGGCCGGACTTATGATATTAATATTAAGGCTCCTTACCAGTACAACCCGCCTAAAGTTCCTGAACCGGACCCGTCACCTGCGTCCCACCCTGCTCCCGAACAATCTCAGGCGCCCGCTCCGCAGCCAAATCCGGCACCTGTTTTGGAGAAGAAGCTGGCCGTAGTCAGCTATACCGAAACAGTTTCGGCGGGAGAGGCGGCAAGCATTACAATTCAGGGAAAACCGCATACGCAATATTCCATTACGGTAAGATACAAGTCCGGACCCAGCAAAGCGGCCGGTTTGGAAGCCAAAACGGCCGGCGCCGACGGCAGGGTTAGCTGGTCCTGGAAAGTGGGCAGCAGGACAACGCCGGGATCATACCCCATCAGTATCAGTGGAGACGGGGAAAGCATCAGTGTCAGTTTTACAGTAAAATAGGTTTGGTAAGGATTTAATCAGCGGAGGGATAAAATGAAAGCAGTTATTGACCGTTTTGAGGGTGAATATGCCGTAGTGCTTTTCGGAGAAGAAGAAATTAAAGCAGATATACCAAAAAAACTGCTTCCTCCCGGTGCCAGGGAAGGAAGCCGGTTAAATGTTATTTTTGAACTGGATGAGGACGGCACAAAAAAACAGGAGGAAAAGATCAAAAACCTGCTTGAGAAGTTGAAAAATAAAAATCAATAGTAGCGACACAACGGCACAGGCCACCGGGCCTGTGCCGTTTTATAGTGATTGGCTGCCAGGCGGCTCCGCCAGGCGAAGGGTAATTCGCAGCTTTTGTAAAAGTAAATTTTATAAATTGAATTCGCTGCGGTAAATAACGTCATCCTGAATAGGTTCTGAAAGTTGCACAAAGTAGGCGGAAAAACCGCCGACGCGGACAATCAGATCCCTGTATTGTTCCGGATGCCTTTTTGCCTCCTTTAGCTCTTCGGTATCCAGAATATTGTACTGTATATGAGAACCGCCGTTGCTGAGAAAAGCGTTTGTGTAGGCTATCAGTTTATCAATGCTTTCCTCGCTTTTCAGGATATTCGAGGAAAACTTCTGGTTTAAAACAGAAACATAGGATTCTTCATTGAAATTGACATTGCAGGCGGAACGCAGAACTGCAGTGGGTCCATTCTTATCCATGCCACGCATGGGGGAAAGGGAGCCGTCGTTGAGCGGTTCATATGCTTTGCGTCCGTTTGGCAGGGCGCCCACGCCAAGGCCGCCGAAATAATGCCATGCCAGTCCTTCACGGGCAACCATAAAACGCCTGAACGGGGAATTGTCGTAAGCACGTATAATGTGTGCGGAGTCCCTGCTGACGCGCTTTGCCATTTCATCGGCTTCGGTAATGTCATTGCCATACTTGGGCTGTGCCAGGCAAAGCTGGCGAACCTCTTCCCCCTGTGTGCCCGCAAAATTGCTGTCCAGTACCTGCAGCAGTTCATCCATGGTCATGATATTTTGCTCGTAAACGATTTTTTTAATGGCTGTCAGGGAATCTGCAACATCAATGATTGCCCGGTCAGAAATGCCGAACATCGAGTAATCCGGATGGGCAAACAGCAGGTCCTGCCCCAGGTCCATACTTGCCTCTATTCCCAGGATGGAAAGGAGCGGCAGGCGCAGGTAGTTGGGCTGGACTTCCCTGGCTACGCCACCGAGCCAGAGGACTTTGTGGCAAATGTGCTGGTGCTGCTTTAAAAATGCCTCGTACAACTCGTCAAAGCTTCTGAAATTTCTGGGATCCCCGGTTTTTAGCCCGACTTGTTTTCCGTTTACATCTATCCCGTTATGCAAGGTAAGATGCAGGATCCCGGCGAGATTGATGGCGGCAATTCCTTCCGCCCCGTAATGCTCCGCCCGGGTGGGAAGGCAGGGGTATACGCAGCCAAGCCCGCACCACTCAACCGCCTCCTCGAAGGGGATGCCGTCCCTAACAAAGCTGGAGATGACAGCTTCATCGTTTTCAAAAAGAGGTATGCCACCCCTTGTGGCCATATTGGTGAGAATGGCTTTTTTCATTAGCCATTTGGGTGTTTTTTTGTTCCAGCGCACGGTTACTGTAGGGGATGACAATTTAAGCAGGGAGATAAGGTGCAGGATCAGGTAACTTAATTCATTGGCCGTATCCTCTATGTTCTTGTTCAGACCGCCAACCACAATGTTGTTAATGCCAAAATTAATCTGGTGTGACTCTTTTTGCGATGAAGAAGAAACAAATGTCTGTGTACCCCAGCGGCCAATCAGGTCCGCAAGCTGAGATGCCAGCTTCTCCAAAGGAACACCGTTTCTGAGGTCGTTAATGAAATACGAGTATAGATATTGGTCGGCACGGCCCCAGTGGCAGTAGTTTTGAATCGGGTTTTCCAGCAGCTTTGCCAAATTGCAGAATGTCATGGATTGAAGCGCTTCATGGAAGTTTCTTGCCGGATACTCCGGCACGTACTCGCAGACCCCGGCAATTTTCAGCAGCCGTTCTTTCACAGCACTGTCCGTTTCTTTTGCTGCCATTTCCCTTGCCAGCGCGGCGTATCTGCGGGCATGATTAATAACAGCTTCCAGAACAATGATGGCAGATTTCCAAAAATATACTTTGTTAATATCAGTTTGCCCGCCGGCAATAAACTGATCAATTTTCTGCCGGCATTCTTCAATGTAGCCCCGGAGGCCCACAGCCAGAATTTTTCTCCAGCTGAGCACAGAGGTGGACTGGGCAGTAATGGCAGAGTCCAGGCTCGGATCCTTGAGTTTTGCATTTTCTAAATCCCTGGCCCAGCCGCCGACAAGCTCATGCCATGCTTTGTAGGTCATTTCCGGTGCAGTGTGTCCGCGGAAAGTTTTAACGCTTTCCCTGAGAATCTCAAGCCCTTCCCGGTCAATTTTGATGCTTGCATTCAATGTAGCCTCTATTTCTTCGCTGCCTGCCAATATGCCTGGTATATAGTCTCCGCAAACATCAATGGCCGTGGGACAGCCAATGACACCCGGCGTCGGGCGGCCGACAATCTCGTCAAAAGGATGGATTTTTATTTCTATGTTGTCGAGAATGCATTGCAGAAGTTTGGCGCGGCGGATCTGCAGGTCTTCACCTTCGGTTTCGTGCCACGACTTCACAGTCCACATATCCCTCTCTGCATATATTCGCCAGGGTGCCGCTTTCATTGCTTTAAGCCAGGCTTTATTCAGCTCACTTAACTCCAAGTTATCTATTTTCCCCAACAAAGCAAAATCAACCGCTCCAGGCATAATCTACCTCCTTTTACTACCCGGATATTGTACATTTTACTCCGAGAGACAAAAACAAGTCCTTCACGGCTTCAATCCCGGAAGAATCCATGACGGCAACGTTTTCAAATTCATATTTCATTTTCAGTGCATCATATTTTGACTGCCCCAGACGATGGAACGGCATCAGTTGAATATTCATACCACCGGGGCCCAGGCTTTTCAGAAAAGTGGCCGTTTCTTCAATGTTTTGGGGGGAGTCGTTTACTTCCGGAAGCAAAGGCATGCGAAACAAAACTTTGGCATTTTGTGCGATAAGAAATTTTGCATTCTCCAGGATTTTATGGTTTGGAACGCCGGTGTACTCCCTATGTATTTTGTTGTCCATATGCTTCAGGTCGAAAAGGAACTGGTCCACTACAGGCAGGACTGTTGCCAATGCTTGTGTTGAGACATGGCCGCACGTCTCAACGCAGGTGCCAATTCCCTCTTCCCTGCATTTTGCAAACAACTCGTACAGGAACCGGGGATAAAGCAAAGGCTCTCCTCCTGACGCAGTAACCCCGCCTCCGGACGCATCAAAAAACATTTTGTCGCGGCGAACCTTTTCAAGCACTTCCGCTGCAGTCATTTCTTCACCGTAAAGAACCAGTGCATCGTAATAGCATGCCTGAACGCAAAAGCCGCAAGCAACACATTTTTCCTGATTTATCCGGTAGACGCCCTGGCCCGGTACAATCGCACCGTGCGGGCAGGCTTTCAGACACCGCCCGCATTGCCTGCAAAGTTGTTCCATGAAACCTATTTGTACAGCAGGAGTAAGGTTTTCCGGATTGGAACACCACTTACAACGAAGCGGACAGCCTTTAAAAAACACTACTGTACGAATTCCCGGTCCGTCATGAATGGAATATCCCTGGATATTTGTAATAATTGCTTTTTCCATCTGTTACACCTGCCTTTGCCGGAAGAACACGCCAAGAAAAAACCGGTTGGATACTGAAGTCCGCCAGTCGCTTGTTCCGGATTAAATGGCCGTACTTAGTGGTGCCTGGTTTGGCTTATTTTGTACAAATTATATGTGGCCCGTTTTTACTAGTCAATGGTTGGGGTTATAACAAAAAAATATACTTAACCAAAACGGGCTGTGTGCAGTTTACGGTTTGGGAGAAAAGCTGCAAAACGAATCTATTATGGGGTGTGTTGGCACTATTTGATGTTTTTACAGCATTAATATACAATTTAAGATAGAAGTTGGTTGGTTTTTGCGTGAGGGCAACTGAAAGAAGGGGTTAAGATGTATGGAATAACTCTTCAACAATTAGAAATATTTTTAACAGTTGTCCATTGTCAAAGTATGTCGCATGCAGCCAGGGAGCTTTATTTAAGTCAACCGGCGGTTAGCAATTGGATTCAAAAGCTGGAAGATACGCTCGGGACCAAACTGTTTATACGCAGCCACAAAGGAATTCTCTTAACGCCGGAAGGCCTGCGGTTATACGCGGAACTTGACCCCGTTTATCAACGTTTTCGGATTTCTCTTGAACACGTTCTCAGAAACAACATAAAGGGCAAAAAGAATAGCCTTAATATAGGCTGTCTTCACGAACCGGCAATCATGGAAATGATGCGCAGAACAACAAGTTTTTTTCAAGAACAGTATCCCGAGCTGACAGTTTATTGCGAACTGTATAACTTTCGGGAGCTTCGGGAAAAATTGATTTGCCATGAGCTTGATATAATATTTACTTTCTCTTTCGAAGTTCACGATCTTCCGGAAATAAGCTACAAAAAGCTTGGGCATTTAGATCTTTATTTTTTGCTGCCCTCAAGCTGGCATATTCCCTCTCATTGTGCAGACTATCGCTTTTTAAGCGAGAAGACCATGCTGTTGGAAATTAATAAAGGTCATGATATCTTTTTGTCAGTCTGCAATGCACACGGATTTAAACCGGCAAAAGTAAAATGCGTTAGCTCATTGCTCTTGATCTTTTACATGATAGCCGGGGGAGAAGGATTTACTATCGCCGGACCGCACTTGCCTGTTAACGACTACTTTAATAACAATATAGACATTTTACCCATTGCAGACGACGCTTATAGGCAAAAAATTCATGTTGTTGCCGCTTGGCGAAATGAAGAAGTTAATCCAGTGGTGAAGCAGTATGTATCAATTATGGAGCAACTGGATTGTTACGCGCCGGCTCCCAAAAGGCTGCATGATTTTGTTAAAAGCAATTGGTATCTGGCGCCGGAGTTTGAAACTGACCCGGAACAAATGCGTTAGTTTTTCAGAATTTTCGGCGAGGCAGCCGGGAAATCTGAATAGCTGTTTGCCAGACACCTTTCCGGTGACGAGAGGGAAGCCATGCAAAGGCTTCCCTCTTTCATCTTTACGGAGCAACGGGAATTCGCTCCTGTAATTGTTCCCGCAGAAATGCGGTCAATTTGTCGCGCAACTCATCGGAACGGAGAGCGAAAGAGAGAATGGCTTTGATGTAGCCCCATTTGTCCCCGATATCATGTCGTTCTCCCTGCAGGGCAAGTGCCTGCATTCCCTGCTTGGTACATAATTCTCTGAGGGCATCAGTCAACTGGATTTCCCCGCCGCGTCCCGGTTTTGTCTCGGCCAGGATGGCAAAGATTTCCGGATGGATGATATAGCGTCCCACAATGGCCAGGTTTGTCGGCGCTTCCTCCGGAGCCGGTTTTTCAATCAAATCGTCAAGTTCATATAATGCTTCGCCTATCTGCCTGCCGGAGATAATGCCGTACTTGGATACTTCCGCAGTCGGGACAGGCTGTACTCCCACCACTGTTTTCCCGTATTGCCGGTATTGCTCCACCATCTGTAGAAGGGCCGGCTTGGACGGGTTGTCAATGATGTCGTCGCCGAGCAGGACGGCAAAAGGCTCATCACCCACAAAGCAGCGGGCACAGAGGACGGCGTGGCCGAGCCCGAGCTGCTCCTTCTGGCGAATGAAATGAATATCGGCCATGGTGGCAATCTTCAATACTTCCGAGTATTCGTCCAGTTTGCCCTGTTTTTTCAGGAAGTTTTCCAGTTCCACATTGTGGTCGAAATGGTCCTCAATGGCCCGTTTGTTCCGTCCCGTAATGATGAGAATATCTTCAATCCCGGAAGCAATTGCCTCTTCCACGATATATTGGATTGATGGCTTGTTGATCAGGGGCAGCATTTCTTTCGGCTGGGCCTTGGTGGCAGGCAGGAAACGGGTGCCGAAACCGGCTGCCGGGATGATAGCTTTGCGTATTGTTCTCACCGCTCATACCTCCATCCTATATGATCAGGTTAACATGGTGCTCTTGCCCGTCATCCTGTAATTCAATGCAGGGGCAGCTTTCCGGACCCTGGCCCGCCGGGGTGATTTCCACACCGTCAAGCTCCAGTCTGGTGGCTTCTGCGCCCTGCGTGTTGGTGACTGTCAGCAGATAACGGGCGGAGCCAAAACGGTAAGTGGCAGAGAAGCCGGGCCAGTCGGAGGGCAGGCAGGGGCGGAGAAAGAGAAGATTCCCACGGCGGCGCAGCCCGAGGATCCATTCGATCCCCGCCTGATACATCCATCCCGCCGCGCCGGTATACCATGTCCAGCCGGCACGGCCCTCGTGCGGTGACGCCGTATAGACGTCTGCCGCCATAACATACGGCTCGCCGGCATACTGCCGCACTTCGGCCGCTGTACGTGTGTGAGACAGAGGGTTGAGGAGATGAAAGAGCTCAAAGGCCTTGTCTCCGTTTCCCAGAATGCACCAGGCAATGATACTCCAGATGACACCGTGGGTGTACTGCCCGCCGTTTTCACGGATACCGGGCGGGTATCCTTGAATGTAGCCGGGGCTGGGGGTGGTGTGGTTGAAGGGGGGCGTTAACAGGTGGGCAATACCCAGTTCACGGTCCACCAATTCGCGGTCAAAGGACTGCATAGCCTGCAGTCCCATTTCCTGCGGCGCCGCTCCCGAAATTACGGACCAGGACTGGGCGATGGCATCTATGCGGCATTCTTCGCTGTGAACGGAACCCAGCCACTTGCCCGCATCGGTGAAAGCCCGCCGGTACCACTGTTCGTCCCAGCCATGCCTGTTAAGGTCGCCGGCCAGTTTCTCCCGGGCTTCCCGAAAGCGGCCGGCCCGCTTGCCGTCTCCCCGCCTGTCACACAGCTCGGAGAAAGAGGGAAGTATTGTGCAGAGAAACCAGCCGAGCCAGACGCTTTCACCGCGGCCGCGGGAACCGACAAGGCTGAAGCCGTCGTTCCAGTCCCCGGAACCGATTAAAGGCAGCCCGTGTTCGCCGGTGTGTGCCAGCGCCCGCTCAAGTGCCCGCAGGCAGTGCTCGAATACCGTGCCGCTTTCACCGGAACGCTCTGTCGGCTCGTAACGTTCATGCACATCTTCCGCCAGGGGCTCGCTTTGCAGATACGGCACCACTTCATCCAGCACGCTTTCGTCTCCCGTGTGTTCCACATAGCGGGCCACAGTATAGGGCAGCCACAGCAAGTCGTCGGAAAAACGGGTACGGATGCCGCGGGCTGTTTCTTCATGCCACCAGTGCTGTACATCCCCTTCTGTATACTGGTGCGCGGCATGCAGCAGAATCTGTGCCCGTGCCACATCCGGCCGGGTGTGCAGCAGTGCCAGCACATCCTGCAGCTGGTCGCGGTAGCCGTAAGCTCCCCCGGCCTGGTAAAAACCGGTGCGCGCCCACAGCCGGCAGCCGAGCGTCTGGTAAAGCAGCCAGCCGTTGAGCAGTGTATCCATCTCCCGGTTGGGTGTGGATACCTGGATTTGGTTCAGTATAGTACCCCAGAGTGACTGGACATCCCCCAGGGCTTGTGCGCAGTTTCCGGCGTGGCTGTAACGCCGCACCAGTTCCGCTGCATCGTCCGTGCATTCTGCACAGCCCAGAAGGATAGTGACTGTCACTTCCCCGCGGGGCGGCAGCGTGATCCCCGCCTGCACCGCGCCGCAGGAGTCCGCCAGCGTCCCCGTCCGGCCGGACAGGCGCTCCAGCTGCATGGCGGCGGGATGCTCCCAGGTGCCGTTGCGGCCGAAGAATTCCCTGCGGTCCGCCGTCCAGGAAAGGGAAGAGGCGGGGGGCGGGCAGATGGCCAGGAAGGCGGTGGCAGTGCGGAAAGTTTCCTGTGCCATGTTGCGCGCCACCAGCATCCTGTCCGTCTCCTGCCATTCCGTCATAATGTAGGGTGCGCTGTGCTGGCGCCGCACGCCCAATACCCACTCGGCGTAGTAAGTGACCGTCAGCCGCCTTTCTGTATCCGAGCCGTTGTGCAGCTGCAGGGTCATGATCTTGACCGGGTCTTCCGGCGGGACGTAAACTGTCATGGTCGTTTCAATGCCAAGTCTTTCGTGATCAAAGCCGGTATAGCCGAAACCGTGAGTAACGGTGTAGTGAGATTCCCGGGCAAAGGTGAGCGGCACGGGGGACCAGAAGGCGCCGCTTGCTTCATCCCGCAGCAGGCAGATTTCCCCGGGCGGGTCAAGGACCGGGTCATTGGACCACGGGGTAAGCTTGCATTCACGGCTGTTGCGCCACCAGGTGTAGCCTGTGCCCAATTCGGTGACCAGGCAGCCAAAGCTGTTGTTGGCCAGCACATTAATCCAGGGCGCCGGCAGGTGGTTGCCGTTTTTCAGCACAATCCGGTATTCCCGCCCGTCAGGTGTAAAGCCGCCCCAGCCGTTAAAGAACTGCAGGTCCGGCATTTCCACCGCAGGTGTGCTTTCGCTGTCGGCAGCAGTTTCCGCCGTGGCAGGCGGTGCCGTATACGTCTTGTGTCGGCGGGAGTTTCAACTGCTCCCGGAGGCTGGGCCCGTCGGCCTGCAGGATCAGCCGTGACGCCGCCAAAAGCAGTGTTCTGTCTTTATCAGGCAGTTGACCGGCATTGATGATAAAGATGCCGCCGGCTGCCGTACCATGACTGCCCAGCCTGTGGTCAGCCGCCCGCCGCAGCGTTTCCTGCAGGTCCTGCCGGTAGCCGGCCGCCGATTCGTTCAGAATGACAAGATCAAAGGCCAGCCCCAGGCGGTTAAGGTATTCGTGGCCCGTAATCAGCCTGACGGCAAAAGGCAGGCCGGCCCGGTGGTCAATCCTTACCAGGACAAGGGGCAGGTCGCCGGAAATGCCAAAAGCCCAGAGGCCGGATTGGCCTTTTACATTTTGGCGGATGCTTGTTTCCCGCTGTTCTTTAAAGGGCGGTGTATAAAGGATCCTGCCGGCCATGGCCTGGAAAACCATGGCTTCGTCGCCTGTCAGGTGCAGGTGGCGCAATTCGATCTGGCTGCGGTTCCAGGCCATCTGGAAAGTCCTTTCCACCGCCTGCTCCCCGGTGAAATGGCTGACGATACTTATAACGTCTTCTTTTGTCCCGCCCACGGCCGTAACGGTAAAGAGTTGCACCTGTTCACCGGGCTCTATTTTTATCCTCCTGCGCATAATGAAAGCCGGGTCGGCAACAGAACCGGTTTTCCCCCGCAGGCGCGCAGTGATGCCCCGGGGGCGTGCCAGTGTATACCCCCGGCCGAGAAAGCAGGCACGGTCCGTTTCATATTCCACCGGCCCCAGGGTGTTTCCGGAAGCAATCAGGCTGTGAGCGGCCCAGATTTCCTGTTCGTTTTCCCGGCGGGGTCTTCTCCTGGCCAAAAGGCAGCCCGTTTTTTCTTCATAGGCAGTCTCGATAAAGAGTTTGCTGAAAGCGGGATGTGATTCATCGGCAAGGGGCGCAGCCAGCACCGGTTCCTGAAAAGTTGTTACCTCAATAATGTGCGGCTCGCTTCCCGTATTGGCCAGTGTCAGCCGGCGGACTTCGGCATCCCATTCCGGGGAGACACATACTTCCAGGGTGGTTTTAAGCTCCCCGTCTTCCCGCATAAAAGTGGCGCGGTCCAGGGAGAACCGGATACGCTGTTTTTCCGGCCGGACCCGGCAGGGCTGGTAAGTGGGAGACCAGACAGTGTTGCGGTTCACATCACGGAGGTAGATGTAGTTGCCCCAGTTGTCCAGCACCGGGTCCTCCCGCCAGCGGGACACGGCAAGGCCATGATACTGGCTGAAACCGCTGCCGCCGGTGCTTAGTGCCGTCATCAGCGACCCGTTGGAGAGAATGCATACTTCCGGCGCCGGTGTGTCCGCCGTGGAAAATTCGCGGTAGGGGCCTGTGCCGGCCTGTTCCTGGTAAGGCAGGTGCACGCGTGCCAGGGCGGGATGTTTAATGATCCTGGGCTGGGCCGGGAGCCTCTCCTGCAGCACCAGTTCTGCGGCCCGCACCCGCTTGTCACGGTGGAAGCGTTCATACATTTTATGGGGTGTGAGCAGGTTGGTCAGGGCCAGGAGGCTCATCCCCTGGTGGTGAGCCATGAAGCTGCGGATTACCATATGTTTGCGGCCGCGCGGCAGCCTTTCTGCGGTGAAATCAATGGCTTCATAAAAGCCGTATTTCCCCCGGCCGCCCAGTGCTTCCATTTCCCGCAAAGCCTGTGCCCCTTCCTGCCTGGCAAAGGGTAAAGCCAGGATGGTGGCATAAGGTGAGATCACCAGATCCTGTTCCAGGTCCCGTTTGAAACCCAGGCCGGGCACGCCGAAGGCCCTGTACTGGTAGTTCAGCTGGTGGTCAAAGGCATAATAGCCCGATTCCGAAATGCCGAAGGGGACGCCGCGCTGCCGCGCATATTCTATCTGCCGGCGGACAACGGCTTGATAGGTGCTTTCCCAGACTGTATTCCGGTAAGTGCGTAAAAGCAGGGAGGGCATCAGGTATTCAAACATTGTCCCCGACCAGGAAAGGAGTGTAATCTTCCTGCCAACCCTGGTCATGGAGCGCCCCAGGGCATGCCAGTGAGACGCCGGCACCTGTCCCAGGGCAAGGGCCAGAAAGCTTGCCTGCCTGGCTTCCGATGCCAGGAGGTCATACAGGATCTGGTCTCTTTTCTGCAGGTCGCCGTGGTAGCCCAGGGCAAACAGTTTTGTTTTCTCATCGTACAGGGGACGGAAATCGGTGGCGGCAATGAGCCGCTCCATGCGCACCAGCAGTTTTTCTCCACGGGCTTTGTCTTCGGCACCGGCTGCGTCCCGGGAGGAGGCAAGCCATTCCGCCAGGCCCGTTTTGACGGCCAGCAGGTAGGAAACAAAGTTGCCTGAGTCCACAGTGGAAATGTAGCGGGGGGGCAGCGGTTGCAATGTTTCTATGTCGTACCAGTTATAAAGATGACCGTGCCATTTTTCCAGGCGCTCCACCACGGAGACGGTACGTGCCAAAACTGTAATTAAAGCCGGTGTATCAATCAATTCCAGGTCCCGGGCAGCCAGGGCGCAGGCCAGGTAGAGCCCTATATTGGTGGGAGAGGTGCGCCGGGCAACCCCCCTGGGAGGATCAAGCTGGACATTGTCGGGCGGCAGCCAGTTGTTGTCCGCGGTGACATAGTCCCGGAAAAATGACCAGATTTCCCGGGCCAGTTTGGTAAATTCTTCTTCTTCAGCCGCTGTCAGCGGTATTTCCTGCTCCCTGACGGGCCGGTCCAGCCAGCGGACAATAAAGGGAGCCGCAAACCAGGCGGCACTGACGGCAAGTCCGGCTACAGTCAGGGCGGGTGAGTCCTGTGCCAGGGACGCAAAACCAAAAAGGAGAGTTAAGAGGTAGCCTGCCGTCATCCCCTGCAGTGCGGGAGTTTTCCGCCCCCGGCTGCGGCGTTCCACTTCCGCGGCGCTGACCCATTCAAGCAGGTGACGCTTCGTAAAAAGCAGGCGGATCAGTGTTCTGCCGGCGGCATCAAGCATCACTGCCGCCTGGTAAGGCAGTGTGACTATGCTTAAGAGCACCTGGCCGGCTGTGGCCAGCAAACTTGCAGGGCGCCTGAGCGCCCACCGGAAAGCTGCCAGGTGGCGGAGCACCGGCAGGAAAAGGGTGGCAAAAACCAGGGCAAACCAGCGGCCGGGGGGACCCGGCAGGACGGTTAAGGCGGCAAAAAGCAGGGCCAGCAGGCCGGGCAGCAGCAGGCTGCGCCGCAGGTTGTCCACAATCTGCCAGCGGGTGAGGGGGGACAGGTCCACCGGCTGCAGCTCTCCCCGCCGGTTGCGGACACGGGGAAACAGCCACGGCAAAAGCTGCCAGTCACCGCGCACCCAGCGGTGCTGCCGTTTCTGGTAAGCGTAAAAAGTGGCCGGATGGTCGTCAATCAGTTCAATATCGGAAAGCAGGCCGGCACGCAGGAATCCGCCCTCCAGCAGGTCATGGCTGAGGACCATGTTTTCCGGAATCCGCTCATTTAAAACCTGCACAAAAGTGTCAACGTCAAAAATGCCCTTGCCGGTAAAAATGCCCTGCCCCAGCCCGTCCTGGTAGGGATCGGAGACGGCAAAAGCATAAGGGTCAATACCGGGGTCCGCCGACCAGAGGGACACAAAACGTGAACGCCAGGCGGCATCATGGCTGACGGAGATGCGGGGCTGCAGCACGCCGTATCCCTCAACAACACGTGTGCCGCTTTTGTTCAGGCGCGGCCTGTTGTAGGGCAGGTGCATGGTACCCACCAGCTGCTGTGCCGTACCCAGGGGCAGTTTTGTATCGGCATCCAGGGTAATAATGTAGCGGATACGGTCCAGTACTTCTTTGTCGCCGGCAACATGGGCAAAAGTCGTGTCCTTTTTGCCCTTCAGCAGTTCAGTAAACTCCACCAGTTTGCCCCGTTTGCGTTCCCAGCCCATCCAGACGCCTTCCGCGGGGTTCCAGAGACGGCGGCGCTGGAAAAGGTGAAAAGTACTCCCGCCGGGGCGGGAATAGCTGCGGTTAAGCGCCTCGATGCCGTCCCGGGCCGCCGCCAGCACCTTTTCATCCCCGGGCAGGTGCTCCTGCCCCGCATCGGTATAATCACCAAGCAGGGCAAAATGGAGGTTGGGATCGCGGTTGGCCAGGTAGTGCAGCTCCAGCCTGTCGACAAGTTCCTGGGCTTCCGTGGCGGAAGACCAGATGACGGGGATGACAACCATAGTGGAGGCTTCATCGGGGATGCCGGCCGCAAAATCATAACGCAGTAGGGGTTCTGCCGGCCGCAGGCATTCAATCAGCCAGTGAAAAAAAGTAACTGCCCACTCGCCGGCCGGCAGTACAGAAGCAAGCAGCAGGAGCAGCCACTGCCACGAAAGCAGGAAGGTCCCCTGCGCAGCCCAGGCGGCAAAAGCCAGGGTAAAAAAGAGAAACAAGCCGGCCAGGACATACAAATAAAAACCTGTTGAGTGGCGGACAAGACTGCTTCCCTGCAGGGAACGGGGGGAACTGCATGTTTTCAGGGCACAGACAAGCTCCCTCACCCCTTCCTCTTCCTGCAGGTAATAAGCAACAAACGCCCGGCGCGGCAAATCTTTTGCGCCGGAAACCGTGCTTTCGTACTGACCGGCGGCAAGCTCTGCGGCCTGCTTTGCCACCAGGTTTTCCGGCACGCGCAGACGGCGGGACAAACGTTCAATGCTTTTCCGCAGCAGGTCGCGGCTGCTAAAGTCAAGCAACTGGTACATGCCGGTGCATTCCTGGCGCAGTGTCCGCTCCACCAGGCTGATGCGTTCAAAAGCATCGCGCCAGTCCCAGCGGGCAATGGTGCGCAGGCTGCTGATAATGTTGCCTGTTATCACCTGGTAAGATGCCTGCAGCTGGTATTCAAAGGCAACAATTTTATCCAGGCTTTCCGGTTCATTTTCCAGTTTGCAGACCAGCCATTCACGTACTGTTGCCGAATCGTCGGCCCATTCACGCAGTTGCTTGATCAGGTGGACAATAACCGGGCCGGACAGGGGCAGGTCCTGTCCCGCTTCTTCCAGTGCGTCTTTCAGGCGGGACGGGTCCAGCCTGGCCGGTTCCAGCCGCGCCAGCAGCCGCTGCACCAAAAGGCACGCTTCCCGTCTTTCCCTTACCAGTTGCATTACTTCCGCCAGGCGTAACAGCAGGGCGATGCGCAGGATGAGCGGGAATGACCAGGCTTCGGCCAGAGACAGGACCGCCACTTCCTGATAGCCGTTGATATAGGCAATGAGCGCCTCTTCGTCAAGGTAGCTGTCCACATGTTCCAGGTAGTCGGAACAGAGAGCCAGGACGCGAGGTTCGCCGCTTTTGCGCAAGCGCGGCAGGAGTCGTAAAAAGGATCCGGAAAGCTGCTGTCTTACCACCAGCACCTGTTCCTCAATAAATTCGGCGTTGTCAAGGAGCCATTCTTCGGCGGGCTGGGAGCAGCCGGCGGGTGCTGTTCGCAGTTCGTCCCTGAAGGCACGCAGTTGACGGACTGCGGCGGCAAGCCTGTGCTTCAGCCTGAATGCCGGCAGCCTGCTGTGGCAGGAGTCATGTGTCAGGGCAAGTTCATGTGCTTTTTGACGCAATTCTTCGGTGTGGAGAATCATGGCGCATCCTCTTTTGGGTGTTCAGATATCTTCGTTCACTGTTCTTTTTCGGGTTTAAGTATTCCCGATATAATCTGGGCTAATGGTGACGTAAAAATGTATCCAAAAAAAGGTTATTTCCCTTAAGCGTAGAAAAGAGAAGCAGACAATGCTTGCAGAAAGCATAAACTTGAAGGAGGGAACTTGATGCAGGCTTTATTTACCCTGACACCGGCGGAAGCAAAACGGCTCATTGCCAAAGCAGTAGTAAAGTTGCCTGCAGTGCAGCATGCATACCGGAACGGGAAGCTGGCCATTGGCAACGGAACTACCAATGCTTTTGTGGTGGAGGAACTGCTGGGGATTACAGTGCCAAAAGAAAATTACACGGCAGGAGTAATTACCGCCGGCCGGATCTGTGTATCTGAAGTGGAAAAAATCATTAAACCGTATTTGTTTGTCAGGGGACAGAGGGTTGAGGCAAATATCGGCGAATTTGTGCAGGATTTCTGCGGCGGTGATGTCTTTATCAAGGGGGCCAATGCGGTGGACCCCAGGCGGAATGCCGGGATCCTGGTAGGGTCGCGTACAGGAGGCACCATCGGTGCGGTTTGGTCCGTGCTGAAGTCGGTGGGAGCCACCCTGGTGATCCCTGTGGGGCTGGAAAAACTCGTGCCACATGTCCCTGACGGGATCGGGATCGACCATTTTGACGTCACGCTGGGGATGCCGGCCGGGCTTTTCACCGTGACAGGTGCGGAAGTCATTACGGAAATAGAAGCGCTTGCCACGCTTTGCAATGTGCAGGCCACTCTCATAGCCTCCGGCGGCACCGGCGGGTCCGAGGGCAGTACCACCTTTGCCGTCTCAGGCAACAGGGAGGAGCTTGACCGGGTAATGGAACTGGTAAAAAGCATCAAGGGAGAACCGCCTGTTCCCCGTTCCCGGCGTGCCTGCAGCAGCTGCGGCAACCCTTGTGAGTTTTACCGCAAAACGGGGGACGGTCCGGGGGAGAGAAACGGGTCATAAACCATGGCAAGACCGCAGCCTTTGGCGATCAACTCGTTTAAAGCCATCAGGTCTTCCCGGCCCACTTCCCTGATGCTTGTTTTGCCCAGCGCCATCACGGCCGTTTCCAGTTCCTCCTTGCAGGCCTGCAGGAACTGCCGCAGGTATTGTGCGCCTTTTTTGACGTTAAAGCGGCGGGCATATTTGCCGCTATACCAGACAACCTGTGTCGGCGGCT
>DUUE01000416.1 GCA_012841735.1 Bacillota bacterium
CAGCTGTTGTGCAGCGCTTCGCGCACATATTTAGGGAAGTGATAGTAGGGCTCGCTAAGATTGAACTGTTTTTCTGCCGGGTTTTTTTTGAACATGGCGCTAATGCCTCCGTAATCTGGCATATTTGTGATATATTACTATAGTCCAATTATACCAGAAAAACGCTGTATTTTAAAGCCTTTTTGCGGTTTTACTCAATTTTTAGGCCGGTTCGTTGTGACATTTATTAGCTATGATTCGTGTTACCTTTTAGCTTTAGTTGACCTTTTTGGGGTCGAATCACCTGTTTCTTTCCGCAGGCCAACAAAGGAAAATGTCTGTAGGCGGGGAATTATAGTGAATGATAGCATCGATGCTTATGCCCCCTTTAGGCCGGGAGACCATGGGGGGAGAACTGCTTAGGAGCCGGAGCGGCTGTGCATCACCTAGGGGGAGTGATGTTGGGTGCGATGGCTGCAGTGACAACGGCGGTGAATGAAGGGGTGAGCGGTGTTGACTCGTGACCTGATCCGCGAAAAGTTAATTACCTTCATCCGGGACGGCGCGCGCATGGAGCGGAACGAAATTGTCACCGTGGAAGCGGCGCTGACCATTTTTGTTAACGGCACCGAACTGGTGACTCTGCTGTGCACGCCTGCGGATATGGACCGGCTGGCACTCGGTTTTTTACGCTCCGAAGGTTTCTTGACCTCCCTGGATGACCTAGAATCGCTGCGCCTGCAGGAGGAGGAGTGCATCGTGGAGATTGAGTTGAAGAACAGCTCCGACCTAGCCCGGAGCCTCTACGGCAAGCGGACCATAACCTCCGGCTGCGGCAAGGGAACGACCTTTTATCATGCCCTCGACGCGCTGCGCAGCAAGCCGGTTTCCAGTGAGCTGCGCCTGAAAAGCAGCCAGATTCATGCGTTAATGCGGGCGCTGGAGGATCGGGCGCAGCTGTTTAAACAAACGGGCGGCATTCATAGTGCCGCCCTGGCTAACGGTGCAGAGATCCTCATGTTTTTTGAAGATATCGGCAGGCACAATGCCGTGGACAAGATCGTGGGGCAGTGCCTGCTCGAGAGAATGGAAATGAGCGATAAGAGTCTGGTGGTAAGCGGCAGGCTCAGTTCGGAAATACTGCTCAAGGCGGCCAAGCTGCAGCTGCCCGTGTTGATTTCCCGGGCCGCACCCACTTCGCTCAGCATCGAGCTGGCCGAATCCTTAAATATTACCATGGTTGGTTTCGCCCGGGGCAGGCGCATGAATATTTACAGCCATGCCTGGCGGATCGAGACGGCCTAGTTGCTTCAGCTTTAGAAGGCCGGCTCATCTGGCCCTCTTGGGGGCTGAGCATGGTATAAGATTTGCCCCGCGGTCATATTATGTAAAAGAACCGTTGCTGCATGATCTCTGGCAGCTTCACGGTGTTTCCGTAGATTAACCCGCACGGCTCAGGCCGTCTTTCTCATAACAAATTCTCCACAGATGCCCATGACGGGCTGTGCTCCCCGGCGTCTTTCATTCACTCACCGGTTATGGATATTCCAACTAGTATATAAAAAAGGCTATCTTGGCATGCAGAGCAGAGCCATTTGCGCTCTTTGACAACGCCTGATATATAAGGTTTTTTAAGGAATGGGAAAAATATTTTACCCCAAGCAGAGACTTAAAAATAGGAGTTTGGCGTGCTGTGCCGTGTGGAAATCGG
>DUUE01000118.1 GCA_012841735.1 Bacillota bacterium
AAAACATGGGTTATCGCACCAACCAGGCGGTCGTCCTGAATAATGGGGCTGCCGCTCATTCCCTGGACGATGCCGCCCGTTTCTTTCAGGAGGCGTTCGTCGGTAATGGCAATGACCATACCTTTGTCGCCGGGTCGCGACTGGTTGTAAACGCGCTGGATTTCAATGGCAAAGCGTTCAATGGTTGTCCCGTCCACAACTGTCAGGATTTCCGCCGGACCCGGTTTTACCTGTGAAATCAGCGCCACGGGCAGGGCTTTCCGTTCTTCTCCCGCCACCGGCTCCAGGCTTTGCAGGGTGCCGAAAATACCATAGATGCAGTTTTTTTCAATGGTACCCGCCAGGTCCCTGCCCTCCTGGAAAATGCCGGTTTTTTCCCCGGGGTAGCCCCGCCGTGCCGCTTTGATGCTGACAATATTTGCCTTGACAATTTGGCCGTCACGGACTTCAATGGGCTGGTTGGTGTCCACATCGGTAATGACATGCCCCAGGGCGCCGTATTTTCTTGTCTTTGGGTCGTAAAAAGTCAGCGTCCCCACGCCTGCGGCCGAATCACGCACATACAAACCGATCCGGGGCTGTCCTGTTTGCCGGCAGAGGAGCGGTTTTACCTCCACCGTAAATTGCTGCTCGCCCCTTTTGACGGTAAATGTAAGCCTGTTTTTAGCAGCAGCCTCTTCCCTGATAATTTGTGCCACCTGATTGGCATCCTGCAAATAGTGGCCGTTGATGGCCAGCAGCACATCACCCACAATGATGCCGGCATCTTTTGCCGGTGAGGTGGTGATGTCCGGCCCGTGCACCTGGTGATGGCCCACCACCAGCACGCCTTCGCTGTGCAGCTTGATGCCGATGGAGTGCCCGCCCGGCACCAGTTTTTTCTCGGGCAGCACACTGACTGTCAGCTGTCGCAGGGGGATTATCCCAAACAGGCGGAATTCAAGGTTGACAGAGCCCATCTTTTCCGCCACAAACTGCAGCGAGCGCAGGTCAAGCTTGCTGCCGCTGCGGGAAACAGGCACACCGTTGAGCTGCAGGATGCCGTCCTTGTCTCCCCGGACAGACACTGACAGGGGGCTGGCTATATTGACGTAATGTACATCCCCTTCCAAAATCCGCAGCTCATTTTTCAGGGTAAGCCAGATGCGCCAGGGAAAAGCTGTCACAAGCAGCAAGACAAGCCCTAAAAGCAGAAAAGCCAGCTTCCGCCTGCTATTCTGTTTTCTCACGCGGTTATCACTCCTTACCACATCGGTTGGGAAATCACCTCCGAAAAAAATGAAGTAAAGTGTAATCTTAAGATAACCGCGGCACGTTTTTTTATGCGATTTTAGTTTACATAATTTCATTGTATCATCTGGTTTAACTGTCAGGGAAAAAAATGACAAAAATGTTTGTATAAAAAAAAAGCCCTCCTTACGGAAGGTCACGTCTTGTCCGGCGCAAAAGCTCCCGGGCATGTGCCAGCGCCGCCTCATCGCTGCCGCCGAGCATTCTGGCCACTTCCCGCTCCCTTTCTGCTGCCGATAATTGTTTAATCCTGGTAAAAGTCCGGCCGCCCGCATTTTCTTTGTAAATAACAAAATGCCGGTCGGCTGCGGCGGCTATTAAAGGCTGGTGCGTCACGCAAATAACCTGCCTGTGCCGTGCCAGTTGCTGCAGCTTTTCCGCCACCCTGCCCACTGTCATGCCGCCGATGCCGGCATCAATTTCATCAAAAATGAGTGTTTCCACTTCATCCTCGGCTGCCAGCACGCTTTTGACGGCCAGCATGACGCGGGAGATTTCCCCTCCCGACGCAGTTTTGGCCAGGGAGCGCAAAGGTTCACCCACATTGGCGGACAGCAAAAATTCAATCCTGTCCCGGCCGTAACGTCCCGTTTGCGGCTCCGGCTCCACGGCCACGGCGAAGGAGGCACCCTGCAGGGCAACTTCCTGCAGCGCCGCCGTAATACGGTCCGCAAGCACTGCGGCCGTTTTTTTCCGCAGGGCGGTCAGCCTGTCAGCCGCCTCCGCCAACCTGGCTTCATACTGCTGTCGCTCCGCCGCCAAAGCTTCCCTTCTGCTGCTGCGGTTTTCCAGTTCCTCCAGTTCCTGCTGCAGCCGCTCCGCCAGGGCGGCCACATCCCGCACCGTTGGCCCGTATTTTTTCTTCATTCTGCGGTAAGTTTCCAGGCGCTGCGTTACCTCCTGCAACTCCTCCTCATCCAGGCTGATGCTGTCCCGGTAATACTGCAGCTGCCGGGCGGCGTCCTTCAGCTGTTCCGCCGCGCTTTCCACCTGCTGCAAAAGCTCCGCCAGGCTGCCGTCAAGGACGGCGGCGGCGGACAATTCTTTTTCCAGTATGCCCAGGCGGTCCACCACGGAGTTGTCATAGGCGTCTTCATACAGGCCGGCATAGATCCTGGCCGTGTTCTCCAGCAGCTGGCGGGCATGTGCCAGGCGGCGGAAGCGTCCCTCCAGCTCCTCTTCCTCCTCTTCCGTCAGGGCCGCTGCCGTAATTTCCTGCAGCTGGAAACGCAGAAAATCGGCCTGGCGGGCGGCCGCCGCTTCATCTCCGCCCAGGGCTTCCAGCTCGGCGGTAAGTTGCTGCACCTGCCGGTAAAGCTCCGCCACTGCGGCGCGTGTTTGCAAAAGCTCCTCCCCGCCGTAAGCATCCAGCAGCTCGCGCTGGGTGGCGGCGGTAAGCAAAGACTGCTGTTTATTCTGCCCGTGCAGGTCCACCAAAAGGCTCCCGGTCCTCGCCATCTCGGCGAGGGGCTCCACACGGCCGTTAATGCGGCAGATATTGGGACCGCTCCGGCGCACTTCCCGGCTGAAGATCAGCTCCTCTTCCTCCCCCGCACCGTCCGGCAGGGCGCGGGTAAAAACAGCCTGCAGGAGAGCACTTTCCGCGCCGCCGCGGATTACATCCGCCGTGGCCCGTTCTCCCAGAAGCAGGCTGAGCGCATCCAGCAACATGGATTTCCCGGCACCTGTTTCGCCGGTAATGACATTAAGCCCCTCGCCGGGGTAAAAGGCAAGATTGTCAATCAGCGCAAGATTCTGCACTTCGAGCACACGCAGCATAAGCCTTACATCCTTTCCGGCTGCCGGCTGATTACTTTGGACAGTTTCCTGTGCAGCAGCGTATAGAAATCTGTCCCGTGCAGCTGGATTAAAGGTGTGGAAAGGGGCGCACGCGCCACCTGGACCACATCATGATCCTGCAGCGCAAAGCCGATCTGCCCGTCCACCGTGAGATTAACATCCGCCTGCCTTGTCCAGGGGTGGATAGAGACGCGTTCACTGCCACAGACAATGACGGAGCGGTGGTGCAAGAGGTGGGGACAGATGGGAGTAATAATCATCACATCCAGGGACGGGTTGACGATGGGCCCGCCGGCCGAGAGGGAATAGCCCGTTGAGCCGGTGGGCGTGGCAATGATAATGCCGTCGCCGGGGTATGTTTCCAGGTGCTTGCCGTTGACGTATGTATCAAGGTAAATAATGCGCGACGCCTGCCCTTTGCTGATCACCATGTCATTGAGGGCGGTAAATTCGGCCACAGTCCGCCCGCC
>DUUE01000461.1 GCA_012841735.1 Bacillota bacterium
ACGGGTTTCATTCATTAACAGACGGCTCGGCAAATGTTGTCGGCCTGATTGGTGTTTATTTTGCCGCGCAGCCGGTAGACAGGGACCATCCTTATGGACACAGTAAATTCGAGATGTTTGCCGGGCTGTTCATTGCCGGGATGCTGTTTGTTCTGGGCGGCAAGATTATCATAGATGCCATCGACAGATTTTTCCGGCCCCTGTTGCCTGAAATAACAGTGGAAAGCCTTGTGGTACTGCTTGTAACTTTAAGCATAAACATTTTCGTCAGTATCTTTGAGTACAAAAAGGGGAAAGCATTAAACAGCCAGATTTTAGTTTCTGATTCCATGCATACCAGGAGCGATATTTATATTTCAGTGGGAGTGCTGGTGACGCTTCTTGGCATCAAACTGGGTTTGCCGCCTGTAATCGACCCCATAGCTTCACTGATTGTTGCCGGCTTTATTTTTTATGCCGCGTATGAAATTTTAAGCGATAACGGCGGCATACTGCTGGATAAGGCGGCCGTGGACGCCGATGAAATCAGAAAGATCGTGTTGGGCTTTGCCCAGGTTAAAGATGTACACAATATCCGCAGCAGGGGAAGTAAAAATGATATGCATATTGACATGCATATCATGACGGAACCCGATTTAAGCGTGGAAGAATGCCACGAGTTGATCCATTGTATTGAAGGGAAAATCAGGAGTGATATCAGCCAACACATACAGGTCATCTTCCACGTAGAACCATATAAAAACGGAGTTTAGCGCTTTTTCTGCAGCAGGAAAGCGGCGTATTGGAACGGCGGCAGGTAAACACGCTTTTCCAGCTCCGGATCTCCTGCTCCGGCCGGGCCGCTCTTGACGGGCATCCCGTTAACTTCTATTATCCAGACCTTGCCGTCTGCAGCGATACCACAATCCACGCTGATTTCTCCCAGCGGTCCCAGCTGTGATTCCAGAATTGCTGCCGTTTTCATGCCGGCAGCTTTTATTTCTGCCAGTTTGGCTGCAAATCCGGCTTCCGCCAGGACAGCTTCCGCCGGGCGGACGGTGGGTGAGAAGTTGGTAACCCAGAAGCCGTATGCTGCGATTCTGCTGACGGCTGCCGTGACTGCCCACTGCCCCAGGCCATTTTTTTGGACAAAAAGGCGCACTTCAAAAAGACGCCGGTTCACCTCGGCAAAGGGAATAAACTGCTGCAGTAAAAAACGTTTCTCCCCTGTTTCTTCCTGCAGAAAAGACATTAACTTTTCTGCATTCAGGCTGCTGTGGAGCGGCCAGACGGAACCGTCGTAGATGTGATATTCGCCCGTTGCCGTTTTTTCAAGGCGGTAGACATTTTCTCCATAGTGTCCCAAGGCAGGCTTTAGTACCAAATGCCGGTGCCGTTCCAGTAAAACCGGCAGCAATTCCTGCCGGTACTGCCACGTCTCTGGCAGATAGGGTTTGACTTTTGTCTGCGCCAGAAGCTGATACACTTCCCACTTGTTAAATCTTGTCATGCAGTTAAATACATTGCTTTTGCCTATGAACTTTGCCACCCAACGCACATACCTGCCGTCGCTGGTATAGCAGCGGTTGTAAACAACGGCAGGGAAAGGGAAGATACCCCGTATCCATGAACCGTTCCGGTAGAGCAGGCCGTTAACCTTTTTTTCGCTCCATTTAATGCTCCAGGGAGTAAAAACAACAATTTCATGCTCCATCTCCTGCAAAAACTCATCCTGCTCAAGCGGTGCCGGGGAAAACGCCAGCACGCCAATGACAGGTTTTGTCTTCATCATCATATCCTTTCGGAAATAATGAAGGTTTGGGACGAACCCAAACCTTCTGCATGCAATAACAGTGCTACGATAAGTTTGCTTCAATGGGGCCTCCGCGCATGGCAACAATATTCTTGCATCTGACAACATACTCCCGCCACGGCCTGTAATTATCACTGGGATTGAGCAGGATTAAGACAATACAGTCGCAGCCAATTTTTTTATCCGAAAGACGCCGCTGCCATCCAGGCCGAAGGGCGGCTGGTCTCCAGGCGTATTGTCCACAACATCTTTGACCCAGACCCGGATTGCTTCATCGCGGATTTTATATCTTTTAAACTCCTCACAGCATGCACATTTTACAGTACCCAATTATATCAACCTCCTTTACTATGGAATATACTCTTTAAGCTGCTACTATGATATGTCACACTTTCAAATCATGTTACTGCACAGGGCAAAAAGTTGTTATTAAACGTCATATGCGCTTGGTGAATATAATACTACAACGCTATCATACACTGTTTTAAAGCAAGGTGGCTTTAATGAATGTATTGCTGACAACAATACTTGTCCGCAGCGGCGTCCTGACGCATGTGTGGGATTTGGTGAAACACCTGCGGACATCCGGCGTCAACGTCAGTGTGGCTGTAATCAAAACACCTTATATTATGTCCGCCTTAAAACTTACTGATAGTGAGCTGGAAAAACTGCTGGGGCCCATTGCCGGTGTTCCCTTCCGCTTTTACGGCGACCGCTGGGAACTGGCCGGTTTTGCCAGGGATGTCCGGCCGCAGCTTGTGCATGCGCACTCGCCCCTGTGTTTTCCCACATCTGCTGCGCTGGCGGTGGCACTTGATGTGCCCCTGGTCCTGACACTGCACGGAGCCACTTACTGGCAGCGGGCCTACCCGCAAATACTTGCCCAGGCATGCAGAATTATCGCCATTGGCCCGGAAGTTGCCCGTTCTGCCGGCGAAACTCAGCGTGGTAAAATCCGTATTATTTACAACGGTATTGATGTGGATCATTTTGTGCCGGGCAGTTCTCTGCTGACGGCAGAGCAGCCGCTGCAAATTCTGTGGTATGGCCGGGTAAATCAGCCGTCCTCCCGGGGTGCCGCCATGCTTGACCAGGCCGCGGCGGCACTTTCCGCCGCCGGGACCCCGGTCCGGTTCAGGGCCGCCGGCCATGCCTCCGGGGTTTCCTTCACAGCCATAAAGCAGGAGGGTTGGGTGGAAAACACACTGCCGCTGCTCCAACAGAGCCATGTTGTTTTCGGCCGGGGGAGGGCGCTGCGGGAAGCAATGGCCTGCGGCTGTATCGGTTATCTGCTCGGGGAAGGCTACGGCGGGAGGGTTGACCCGTCCTGGTTTCAGTCAGGCTACCCATCCCTGAGCGCCGCAGTGAGGCATGGTTACCCGCCGGCAGGAGCAGAAGCGCTGCTGGCGGACATGGCGTTACTGCTGGCTTCTTCCCCCGGGCGGATACAAAAGCTGCGCCTGGAAGCAAGACAAATTGCAGAGGAATACTTTGATGCCAAAGAGATGGTTTCCGCTGTCTGTGACGTTTACCGGGAGTGCCTGTCCGCATACGCCGGCAGAGAAAAAAAAGCCGCCCTCACAGGCCTGCCTGGCGGGCGGGCAGGTTTAGCGGCAGCTTTCCTTAAAGTACTTCAATCAGGTAATCCAGGATGGCACCAAAAATATTAATCCCGGTAACTTCTGCAAAAATCCTGAGGCCCGGGACGGCGTTTGCTTCCAGGATGAGGAAACGGCCCGTTTGCTCCCGCATCATGTCCAGCCCCGCAAAAACCAGGCCCAGCGCTTTGGCTGCCCGGACTGCCAGGTCTTGCAGCCCGGCATCGACCCGGTACGCTTCCGCCCGCCCGCCATATGCCACATGCGAGCGCCATTCGCCCCCGGCCGCCATCTTTTTAATGGCCCCCAGAACCTTGCCGCCGACAACGACAACACGCACATCCCAGCCTGCATTGGGAATAAAGGACTGAAAATAAAAGTCTTTTTTCCCCCGGTTCTCATCAATAAAATTTTTGTAGTCATTAATTTTATCAAATTTCCGGGCTCCCCGTCCCATGGTCCCCGTCTTGGGTTTATAAACAAAAGGGAGTTCAAGCGGCTGCGGAAAAGCCGCCCCGGTTTTGTGCACATAAACCGTTTCAGCCTGCGGCAGGCCGTGCGCGTGCAGTGTCAGGCTGGTCAGCATCTTGTTGCGGGCGCGGCGGACTGCGTCACTGCTGTTGACAAAAGGTATCCCTTGCAGCAGACAGGCTTGTTCCACTTCAGGGAAGGCGGGATACGGCTCCCAGTTGACCACTGCGTCCAGTTTTACGGGCTCCAGCCGGGTATTGAGGAGAGAAACTCCCGTGTCTGTGATGCGGATGGCCAGGCGGGAGGGGAGGAGGGGAACGAGAGTGACACCCCTGGCTGCCGCCGCACTTCTGATTAATTTCCAATCCGGCTCCATGTGTACCTGGGACAAGACTCCAATCTGCAAGACATACTGCACCCTTTCTCTGAGACGAACATTATTTTGTTTATTATATTAATGCTCTTTGGGATGCGACAATGTTGCCGGCACAGTACAGCCTGTGACGATGAAAATAAAGCAACTGCTTCTCCTTTGCCACAGATACCGCAGCCGGGTTATAATATTTTTAGGTAAAAGCTGGAACAGGAAAGAAACAAACCGGCTTTGTTATAAAGCAAAGCAGGAAGAAGGGGATAAAAAATATCCTTATTCCCGTCGTAAACTATTGACATGCTGTAGTATAATAGATAATGAATTCTTAATATTCAAAATATCCACAAGATAAAATAAATTCCGTCAAATTCCGCAGCATCATTGTCTTGAGCATGCATACATAAACATATTATCACTGAAAGGGAGGAGAAAAATGTACGAAAAACTGGTTTTCACTTTGCCCCGGGAGAACAATGAAGTTGTGGCCGAGGGTGATGATCCCGGTTTTGTCATCAAACCCCAGGCGTATTTCAGAGGGGCGTCACAGATTCCGGGGTCCAATTTCAATATCGGTTTTCAGATTTTTGTCAAACCCTTTTTCCTGGACCGGATACCTCACCGCCTCAGGCAGAATGAATTTCTTATTTTTTTGGGGGGCCCTTTCCCC
>DUUE01000424.1 GCA_012841735.1 Bacillota bacterium
CAGGTGCAACCGCCTCACCCGGAACATTCGCGTTATCATAATGCGCTGTCTTCCCGGCTGAGCAGCCGGCCACAAACACCACAAACAAAAGCAGTACCAACAGGGCCCAGTATTTTTTCATTTTTACGCCCCCTCATTTTAGATACCTTTTTGACGTGCAGCACAAGCCGGAAGTTCCTTTTTACCTGCCGGGAATACCCGAGCGCGCCAGTTCGTCACAGCGGTTATTCAAAGGATCATCCGCATGGCCTTTCACTTTGATCCATTCTATGCTGTGCCTTGCGGCCAGCTCCAAAAGCCTTTCCCACAGGTCCCTGTTCTGGACAGGCTCCTTTTTACTGTTGAGCCAGCCGTTTTTCTGCCAGTTTTTAAACCAGTTCTGCCGGAAGGCATTAATCAGGTAGGCACTGTCACTGTGCAGTTTCACCCGGCAGGGATATTTAAGCTGCTCCAGGGCGACAATGGCCGCCAGCAGCTCCATGCGCTGGTTGGTTGTTTTTTCTTCACCGCCCGAAAGCTCCCGGACATGGTCGCCATAGCACAACACCGCGCCGTAGCCGCCGGGTCCCGGATTGCCGGAACAGGCACCGTCAGTATAAATTATAACTTCTTTCATGGCTCCTCCTTATTTTGCAGCAAAAGCGGCACCGTTTCCCTTTCCCGCGGCGCCGGTATTTTTGTATTGTTCATAAAGCGGCCGCTAAAAGGGAAGCCTGAAAAATAACAGGATCTGCAGGCTATATTCTTGCTGCCACCGCCCGTTTCCTGCCGCCGGCAGGTGTTTGCACGGGCGGGAATAAAAAAGCCGTCCTCAGCAGATATTGTAACTATCACCATATATCCGGAGGCAATATGACAAACGCATTTTCCCTCCTGCGCAAAATTATCCGCCCCAGGTCCACAAGGCCCGCCGCCCCGCAAACAGACAATGAAGCGGCGGCCAAAAAACCGGAAAACGTTGATTCCACGATTCTTAAAGAGCGGCTGGCATTAATCAAAAACCGGCTGGGCGAAAGCAATGATGTTGTCATACGCGAGTTTTCCACCGGCAGCACTGAAGTAAAAATGGCCGTCCTTTTTATCGACGGGCTGGCCAATAAACAGCTGATCAATGACGCCATCATCAAGCCGCTTTTGTCAACAACCATCGTCAATCATTATCCGGAAAAGCTGACAGCGAAAAATGCCTTTGACCTGGTAAAAAACAATATTGTTTTTTACAGCGAAATTTCCACCGCCCCGGACCTGACACAGGCACTGAAAATGGTTCTCTCCGGCGATACCGCCCTTTTTATTGACGGAGAACAAAAAGTGCTGGTTTTCGGCACCCGTGCCTGGGAAAAACGCACACCCGCGGAACCGGAAACGGAAGCGGCAGTCCGCGGCTCACGTGAAGGCTTTACAGAAACCATGCGCATCAATACTTCCCTGTTGCGCCGGCGGATTAAACATGAGAATCTGCGTTTTGAAACCATGAAGGCGGGCAGGCGGACGGTCACCGATGTGAACCTGGTCTATATCAGTGATATTGTCAATCAACGCACCCTGGAGGAGGTGCGCCGGCGGATCGCGGCCATCGATACGGACGCCATCCTGGAATCCGGCTACATTGAAGAATATATCGAGGATTACCCCTTTTCCATTTTCCCGCAAATCGAACATACGGAAAGGGTGGACAAGGCGGCAGCCGCCGTCATTGAGGGGCGGATTCTCATTATGACGGACAATACGCCGTTTATGCTTATTGTCCCCACCACCTTCTTCCAATACATTTCCGCAGCGGAGGATTACTACGAACGGCCCTATATCGCGCTTTTCCTGCGTTTCTTGCGCCTTTTTGTCCTGAATATTGCCCTTTTCCTGCCGGCGGCCTACGTGGCTGTGGTAACATTCCACCAGGAAATGCTGCCGACACCGCTTTTGCTCAGCATTGCCGCCTCCCGGGAAGGCATCCCTTTCCCGGTGGTGGCGGAGGCCCTGGTGATGGAGGGCACCTTTGAAGTCCTGCGGGAAGCGGGTGTCCGGCTGCCCAAAACAGTGGGCCAGGCTGTCAGCATCGTGGGAGGTCTGGTGATCGGTGATGCCGCCATCAGGGCCGGCCTTGTTTCCCCGGCCATGGTTATTATCGTGGCAACTACGGCCATCTCCACTTTTGCCATCCCGGCCTATAACGCCGCCGTCAGTATACGCCTGCTGCGCTTCCCCCTGATTTTCCTGGCAGGTATTATGGGCCTGTACGGCCTGATCTGCGGCCTGATTCTGATTCTGATTCACCTGGCAGGGTTGCAGTCCTTCGGTGTACCGTATTTAAGCCCCCTTGTCCACGGCACTTTCAGTGACGTTGTGAAAACATTTACCCGCCCGCCCTGGTGGCTGTTTGTCAGGCGACCGCACATGCTGGGACTGCAGCAATCCAGAAGGCAGGCAACCAACACTTTTAGCCGCAAGCCTGAGGGCAGCACCAGAGAGCTGACACATGACGCAACAGGCGAAAAGAGGCAGAATCAGCCGGGAGGGGAAAATGACAGCTAGACGCATTTGCGCCGTCATTTTAATAATATTTTTACTGCTTTTGATCCCCGGCTGCTGGGACCAGCGGGAGATAGAGCAGCTGGCCATAGTCCGTGCCATAGCCGTTGATTACCTGCCCGGCCGCAAAGCTCCCTACCTGGTGACAATGGTGGTGCTGCGCCCGGCCGACCTGGCCGGCGGGGAGAGCGGCGGCGGCAGCGGCGGCGGCAGCCAACCGCTGCAGCTTTTCTCCGGTGTGGGGGCTTCCATTGACCTGGCCATTACACAGACCACAACTGCTCTGTCACGGCGCGTTTACCTTTCTCATGCCGAACTGGTCCTGGTGGGTGAAGAACTGGCCAGAACCGGAATAACACCGGTGCTTGACTTTATTATCAGGTATCCGGAGATACGCAACAGTGTCTACCTGATGTTTGTCCCGGGCAGGGCACAGCAGGTCCTGCCGGTGCCTGAGCGGCTGGAAGAAGCCGTAGTGTCGGAAATGCTGGGACTGTTAAAAAATGCGGAACAAATACCTTTTTCCGACCCGCAGCGGGCTTTTGAATTCCTGCGCGATCTGCTTCGCCACGGACAGGAACCGTTTCTGGCTGTCATGCAGGCCCCCCCGCCGCTGGAGGCCACACTGCCGGAACTGCAGCAGGTTAAAGAAAGCGCCGGCGGGCGGCAAAATGGCGGGCAGGGAGAAGGCGGCGGGCAAGGCACAAGTCCCGGGGGCGGACAGCAGGAAGAAGAAAAAGTTCTGACCGTGGCGGGAACGGCCGCTTTTAAGAACGACAAACTGGCAGGCATCATGGATGCCCGTGAAACACGCGGTTACCTCTGGTTTACAGGCAATGTGCGCAATGCCGTCATTGCCGTCCATGACCCCGGGCAGCCGGAAGCTGTCATCAGCATGCTGGTAACACGGGCACAAACAAAAATCACCCCGGTGGTAAAGGGTGACAAGGTCTCTTTCCGGGTTGAAGTGGATACCGAGGGGGACATCAGCAGCCAGAACACCACCACCAACCTGAACACCCCGGAAATACTGCGCAAACTTAACAGCGCCATTGCCGGTGCCGTCAAAGTGGAAATGGAACAGGCGCTGCAAAAGATGCAGTCACTGGAGACAGACCTGGTAGGTTTCGGCGCCATTTTAGGCCGCAAGGAACCAAAACTGTTTGGGAAGCTGCATAAAAAGTGGCCCCGGTTTTTCCGCACACTGGAAGTGGACATTACCGTCAAAGCCAATATCAGGCGCACCGGCCAGCAGGGCAACGTTCCTGCAGGCTACCACTGACAGAACACATCCAGGGAGATGATCATACTGCTTGCCTTACTGCTTGCTGCCCTTTTTCTCATCGCCATCGTGGAAACGGCGCCCCTTGTCAGGCAAAAACACTGGCCCGAGCTGGCAGCCTTCCTTTTTCTGTGGGGACTGTCATCCTTTCTGGCGGTAGCACAATTTGTGGGGGTCAATTTGCCAAACTCAATGCGCTTTTTTGAAAAGATCCTGCCGTAGAAAAGCCTGCTGCAGAAAGGAGTCCGGTATGCTGGAAAAAGGGAAAATTTCACCGCGGCAAAGCGGCGAACTGCTCTTTATTACTGTCCTGGCCACAGCCATTCTGCTTGTCCCCGCTGTTACCACCTCTATTGCCGCCCAGGACGCCTGGCTTGCCATTCTGTTAAGTACCCTGCCCGGCTTTTTCCTGCTGGGCGTCCTTTCCTGGCTGGGCGGCAAACACCCGGGCCAGACACTATTCCAGTATGCAGAAACAATTCTGGGCAAATGGCCCGGTAAACTTTTTGGTTTGCTGTATGTCTGGATCATGCTGCAGACGGCGGCCACCACCACCCGGCAGTTCAGTGATTATCTCAGTACTGCCTTCATGCCGCTGACGCCGCTTTCCGTTTTTACCCTGAGCCTGATCTTTCTCTCGGTTGTTGCCGTTATTTCCGGGCTGGAAGTAATTGCCCGCATGAATGAATTTATTATCCTGCTGGTGGTGGCATTTTTAATGCTGGTAATGGTACTGGCCCTGCCCAACTGGGAGCCGGCCAACCTGCTGCCCGTTCTTGCTCACGGCCTTGTGCCTGTCCTGCGGGCAAGCGCCACCCCGGCCGTATTTATGGGAGAAGTGCTGGTGGCGGCTGTTTTGCTCCCCTATACCACCCGGCCCCAGCGCACTTTTGCCGCCGGAGCGGCAGCGCTCTTATCTGCCGCTTTTCTGCTGGCTGCCGGGGTGGTGGCGGCCATTGCCACATTCGGGCCGGCGCTGGTGTCCGTCTTCCGCTTCCCCCTGCATATGTTTGTCCGGACCATCAATATCGGCGATATTCTCACCCGGTTTGAGGTGATCGTCATGGTCACCTGGGTGGCCGGTGTTTTTATCAAACTGTCCGTTTTTCTCTACTGTGCCTCCCTGGGGCTGGCTCAGGTGCTGGGACTCCGGCAATACCGTCCCGTAGTCTTTCCCCTGGGAATTTTGGTTGCTGTTTTTTGCTTCCTTTTTTTTGAAAACATTGTGGAAATAACAGAGGGGATTAAATCGGTTGCCCCCAAAGTTTATGCCATTTATTATCTTGTCCTGCCGCTGCTGCTCGTCATCATTACGGTGGTGCGGGAAAAAATCTTCGGGCACAAGTTTCAGGCCAAGCGTCAGTAGAGGGTAACATATTCCCTGAGTGTCTCCACCGTACTGGGGCCGATCCCACTCACATTTACCAGTTCTTCCAAGGTCTGAAAAGGTCCGTTTTTTTCCCGGTAAGCCACAATAGCCGCCGCTTTGGCAGGCCCGATGCCGGGCAGGCGATCCAGTTCCTCCGCTGTGGCTGTATTAATGTTAATTTTTCCTCCCGTTGCTGCAGCGGGCAGCTCCTGCCCCAGGAAAGGAACACTGATGCGGCGCCCGTCGTATAACGGTTCCGCCAGGTTCAGGGCATGTTCATCCCCGTCGGGCAGAACGCCTCCCGCCGCCTCCAGGGCATGAATTACACGTGCCCCTGCCGGTAGTGTATAGACACCCGGGCGGCGCACCGCCCCCGCCACGTGGACAAAAATCTCCGCTTCCCGCTTTTTTTCCTGCAGATTGTTATCTCCGGGCGGCACAATAACCGGCCCCTCTGTTTTGGTGGCAAAAACGGCAAAACGGAGCACCAAGCCTGCCACAAGGAGCACAGCCAGGAGCAGTGCCCCTGCCAGTTCGCGCCTGTTCATGGCAAACATAAAAAAACAAGCCTCCCGCGCATGCCGCCCCGGTTCCTGCCGGG
>DUUE01000427.1 GCA_012841735.1 Bacillota bacterium
GGGCCATAAAACGGCACCCGGGCTTTGGATTCACCGGCGACGTAATCTCCCCGCGCAGCAGTATGCGCTTCTTTTTGTTATGGATGCTGGGAATGGGGATGGCCGACAGCAACGCTTTGGAGTATGGGTGCATGGTGTTGGCAAACAGTTCGTCTGCCGGAGCCTTTTCCACCACCTGCCCCAAATACATAACCATGATTTCATCAGAAATATATTTGACGACGGACAGGTCGTGGGTCACAAACATATAAGTAAGGCCGCGCTCCTCCTGCAAATCGAGCATCAGGTTTATTATCTGTGCCTGGATGGAGACATCAAGGGCGGATACAGGCTCGTCGCACACAATAAACTTCGGTTGCAGCGCCAGCGCACGCGCGATACCAATCCGCTGGCGCCGTCCGCCGTCCAGTTCATGCGGGTAGGAGTTTTCGAACCGGGCGGCAATGCCCACCGTATCCATGAGCCTCCGCGTCTCGTCAAGCATCTCCTCTTTAGACATGCCCCCGCGCAGGATCAGCGGTTCCATAATGGCTTCACTGACGGTCATACGGGGGTTGAGCGAGGAAAACGGGTCCTGAAAAATGATCTGCATCTCCTCACGCAGCCTGCGCAGCTCTCTTTTCGTCGGGTTTGTAATGTCCCTGCCCTCAAAAAAGATGTGGCCGTCAGTGGGCTCCGTCAAGTGCAGCACCGTGCGTCCCAGCGTCGTCTTCCCGCAGCCGGACTCGCCCACAACACCGAGAGTTTTGCCCTGCTCCAGGGTAAAGCTGACACCGTCCACCGCATGCAGCAAACCGGCACGTGTCTTAAAATATTTTTTCAACCCGCGGACTTCAAGCAAGGGAGTCATGCCGCACCCCCCCTGACCCTGATGCACCTGACCATGTGACCGGGCGCAACTTCCACTTCCGGAGGCGCCCCTTCCGCACACTCCCGGACGGCATCGGGGCAGCGCTCGTAAAAGCGGCAGCCCTGCGGCAGATTCGTCGGATCGGGCATCAGCCCTTTGATGGGTTTTAAGCGCCGCTCCCTGGAGTCCAGTTTGGGCAACGAACCAAACAAGCCCAGGGTATAGGGATGTGACGCGAAATCAAAGATGTGTTCCACAGTGCCGCGCTCCACAACCTCCCCGGCATAGATCACGGCAACGGAATCGCAGGTATTGGCGACCACACCAAGGTCGTGCGTTATCAGCACGACAGATGTGCCGAGCCGCTTTTTCAGCGACTCCATCATTTCCAGCACCTGTGCCTGGATGGTCACATCCAACGCAGTTGTCGGCTCATCGGCCAACAGCAACTCCGGGTTGCAGCAGAGCGCCATGGCGATTACAACACGCTGTTTCATCCCGCCGGAAAACTGGTGCGGGTATTCGCCGTATCGCTCCATGGGTATGCCCACCATCTCCAGCATGTCGCACGCGCGCCGTTCAGCTTCGGCCCGTGAGATTTTGTTGTGCTGCTGAATTGCCTCGGCTATTTGAAAGCCGACAGTTTCAATGGGATTAAGTGCAGTCATGGGGTCCTGGAAGATCATGGCAATTTTATTGCCGCGGATTTTCCGCATTTCTTTTTCGGTGAGACTTAATAAATCCCCGCCATTGAAAAGAATTTCGCCCGAGACAATTCTTGAGGTAGGCGGCGGTAAAATCCGGAGAATGCTGCGCGCTATTGTCGTTTTTCCTGCGCCCGTTTCGCCGACCAGTCCGATGGTTTCACCCTTCTTAACCGTAAGATTAACGTTGTTTACGGCATAAACCACGGCATCGTCAGTATGATATTCAACCGCCAGATTGCGTATTTCAAGCAGCTTTTCGTCCATGGAACCACCTCAGTTTTTCAGGCGCGGGTCCAATGCATCCCGCAGCCCGTCCCCTAGCAGATTGCAGGCAAGAACGCTGATCATAACGCACAGACCGGGATAGAGTGCATGGGTGGGGTATTCCCGCATTACTCTTCTGGCTTCGGAAATCATGGCGCCCCACTCGGGAATCGGCGGCTGTACGCCCAGGCCGATAAAACTCAGCGCGGAACCTGCCAGGATGCAGCCGCCCACACCCATGGTGATTTGCACAATCAGCGGCCCGATTGCATTGGGGACAATATGCTTTAAAATGATCCGGGCGTCGCCGGCATTGATCGCCCTGGCGGCCTCTATATATTCCTTTTCGCGCACAGTCAAAACTGACGCCCGCATAATCCGTGCATAACCCGGTACCGTACCGATGCCCAGGGCAATAATGGCGTTGCGCAGGCTTGGTCCCAGAATTGCCGCCAGTGACACACAGAGCAAAAACATGGGTACCGCCTGGTAAATATCGAGCATGCGCATACTCATGTTGTCTACCCAACCACCGTAATACCCCGCCACTGCGCCGATTACAATGCCGATGGCGGCGGCAATGGCCACGGAGACGATGCCCATTTGCAGCGACTGCCGTGTGCCGTAGATCAGGCGGCTTAAAATATCGCGCCCGAGCCTGTCGTTGCCAAGCGGATGCTGCCTGCTCGGCCCGGCGTTGGCCAGCTTTGAATTTTGCTTCTCATAGGGATGGGGGGCCAGGAAGGGTGCAAATATGGCCACCAAAACCAGCAGAACAAGCACAAAGAGAGCAACAACGGCCAGTTTGTTTTTTTTCAGCTGGCGCCAAATTTCAATAAGTCTCGATTGTTTTCGTCTCTTTTGCAAGCTGCCGTCCCGCCTTTCTTTTTTCTTTTCTGGTATACTGTGAACGTATTCTTGGGTCTACCAGGGCAAAAATCACGTCCACTATTAAAATGATAACCGCGAAGAGGGATGAGATAATAAGAATGCCGCTCTGGATAACGGGATAATCCCGGTTGTAAAGACCCGTCATAATATACTGCCCCAGGCCCGGTATTGAGTAAATGACCTCGGTGATCAGAGAGCCGCCAAGCATGGTGCCAAAGATGCCGCCGATGACCATGATAACCGGGATCATCGCATTTTTCAGGGCATGGCGGTAAACCACCCTGCCTTCCGAAAGCCCTTTCGCCCTGGCGGTCGTTATGTAATCCTGCCGCAGGACTTCAAGCATGTCTGACCGCATTTGTCTTGCTATTAACGCCGTCAGGCCGAGAGCCATGGCGGCACATGGCAGTACCCAGCCCTTCCAGGTGGCCACGCCGGAAATCGGCAGCCACCTGAGATAAACGCCAAAGAACCGTATCAGCAACAAGGCAAACCAGAAGCTTGGCATCGATACTGAAATCAAGGCCAGAAAAATCGCGGCATTGTCTTTCCATGTCCGCTGGTGGACAGCCGCGTAAATGCCAATCGGGATGCCGAGAATCACTGAAAAGACGGTACCAAGCGCGACGAGCGTCAGCGTATACGGAAAACGCTCCAACATCTCGGTAACCACAGGACGTTTTGTCATCAATGAAGAGCCCAGATCCCCATGCAGCACCCCCCAGAGGAAACGCCCATAACGTACCGGGAGCGGGTCGTTCAGGCCAAGTTCCTCCCGCAGTTCATCCACCTGTTCCTGCGTGGCATGGGCGCCAAGCATCATCCTGGCAGGGTCGCCGGGGGTAATGTCGATCAGGATCAACACAACCAGGGAAATGCCCAACATGACGGGTATCAGCATCAACAGCCGCTTTGCAATAAACCTTGTCATCTTGCACCCACCTCTGCTCTGGATTTAAAAGACAGCTCTCCGGTAAAATTAAACTCTCCAGTCTTCTTCAAGGCATTTCCCGCAGGCATCACATTTTTTCACTTCTTCATACTTGCAGGGGATGGGGCCGTTATACCGCAGTTCTTTTGGTCCCTCCGGCGTATCATAGATGCCGCCGAACATGGGTTCCATGAGCGCCGCCTGGAAAAAGACGGGTTTATTTATCTTTTTAAAATGCAGCGGGCAGTGATACACGCCGGCGGGGATGCGGATAATGGTCGGTTTGGTGATCCGGAATACTTCCGCGTCTTCGCCAATCTTGCCAAGCGTAAATTCAATCTCTGCGTCAAAATCAAAAACATTGGGAAAAGAGCCGCCCAAAAAAATGAGATATTCATCCTGCTTGTGGCGGTGAGGTATCCGGTCAAGGAAGAAAGGCTTGACAAAAATCTGAAAACCGACATTAAAATTGGATCCCGGAATCTGTGATGCCCCCCTGAAATACGCCTGGGGTTTGATGACAAAACCGGGATCATCACCCTCGGCTACGATTTCATTATTCTCCTGGGGAAAAGTAAAAACCAGTTTTTCGTACATTATTTGTCCTCCCTTTCAGTGGTAATAATGAATGCAAGCTTTTCACGGTGATGTATCGGTAACTGTCTGCAGCCATTTTCAGCCAAAATAATATTTCGCCCTGAAAGTCGCCGAAACCTCCCGGCCAGTAAACTCACTACCGGTCTGGGGGATCACGGACCGCAGGGCCCGCAAACAGCAACTTTTGAGGATAAAAAAGAGTGTTGCCAACCGCCCGGCAGCGGCCGGCAACACTTTTTTCAGTGGGAAAGTTGTTCCTTACTTTTCAAAATACATATCCTGGTAATAGATACTGCCGGCAATCATATATTCAACGCCTTTGAGATCCGACGCCATTGCCCTGGCCGAAACCACCTCGCACAGTCCGTACCACGGAGCGAAGTCTACAAATAATTTTATTGCTTCATACAACTGTTCCTGGCGGCTGGCGGGATCGTAAGTAGTCAAAGCCCCCATACTGAGCTGTCCGTAATGGTCACGGTCGGGTCCGGTCCAGCCCAGCGGGATAAATGTCAGGTACATGGCCATGATATCCACTGCCAGCATACTGGGGGCCGACGGCGTGAAAAGTGCAATATCGAAATTGGCTGCATCCATCATGACACCGAAATAGGTGGCCTGATCGTAGTTGATGATATCCGTATTGACACCGATGTCAAGCAGGTTCGCCTGTATGATTTCCGCCATTGTCACTTGCGCCGACGATCCGTTGTTGATGATGCGCAGCTTTTTGCCCACCAGGCCCGCCTGCTCGGCAAGTTCTCTCGCTCTTTCAGGATTGTAACCGACGGAATAGGTCTCATGCAGGTTGAGGAAACGGGGCTCAAAATCGGCCAGGTGATGAGAAACCGGGTAATCGGTGATGGTAGACTTGCCTTCGTAGAGAAGATCAATAATCGACTGACGATCAATGGCATGACAGACCGCCCAGCGGGCTTCTTTCGACCCCAGCGGGCCGTCCGGCAGCATGCTGAACAGCGTAACGTTGTTATAGCGGCCGTTTGAGATGACGACATCATAACCCAGCGACTCCACATAATCAACTTCCGTGATCGGGATCGCCGCCAGGTCGATTTCACCCGTATCCAGCGCGTTGATAATCTGTGCGTCCTCGTTGATGATCTTAAATTCGATTCTCTTGATGCTGGGCGCTTCGCCCCAGTAATCGTCACGCGCTTCAACTATCAGGTGGCTGTTTACCACGTATTCTTTCACCACATACGGGCCGGTGCCTATGGGGTTGCGTGACAAAGCCACCTCATCGTAGGATTCTTTGTCCAAAACAAACATGGAAGCAAATCCGGGCTCCTGTGAAGCATTGTACTCCGTGTACCAGAGATCGATGGTATAGTCGTCGAGAACTTTCGTCTTGTCAAAGTCCACAACTTTGACGTTCAGGAAAAATTGCGGGTCGTCTCTGCAGAGTTCCATGGAAAACATAACGTCGTCCGCGGTGAGCGGGTTGCCGTTGGAAAACGTTATGCCTTCGCGGATAGTCAGCTTGTAGTTCAGATCGGTGATCCGGTCCAGCCCGGTGGCAAGCACCCACCGGCGTGAGCCGTCCGCCCGGGTGTCATACAGAGGCTCATAAAAAGCGTATAAGGGGGTGATGAAAGCGCCTGTGACCCCA
>DUUE01000394.1 GCA_012841735.1 Bacillota bacterium
CCCGGCGTTTGTTCCCCGTCACGCAGTGTGGAATCAAAAATAAAAACCTTTTCCGACATCAGAAATCCTCCTTGCTGTTGTCATTAAATATCAAAACCCCCTCACCCGTATAGAGGCGAAGGGGTCCCCGCGGTACCACTCTATTGAGCTGTGCCAATACAGGCACAACCCGCTCTGACCTTTAACGCAGGTAACGGCCAGGCCTACTTGCAAACCGTTCGGCTGGCGCTCATGGGTGAGTTCATGCGGGGCCAAAGTCCGCCTTGCACCACCCGGCGGCTCTCTGTGCTTCGGACACCCCATGTGCTCCCAATCATTGCTTTGGTTATGTAATTTAATCTTTATCATAACAAAATAAAAAGAAAAGTCAACCGTTTTTTTTTAATGGCATCCCCTTTTCACAGTACATCCGCCCGACTGATTGAGGGCAGGAAAGTCGCTTTCCGTACAGAAATGTATCAGCACAGGGCAAAAAAGGTAAAAAGGAGAAAAAAATGACTGACAAACTTCTTGCCGCCATCGACCTTGGCGGAACAAAAATTTACACAGTCATAGCCGACAGTGAATTAAATATACTTTCCAGAGTACAACTGCCAAGCCCGGCACGTGAGGATACTGACACTCTGCTTTCCTGCCTGGCAGATTCTGTCCATACCGCCCTGAACAGGGCGGGTGCGGTCCGGCGTAATCTTGCGGGCTGCGGTATCTGTGTGGCCGGCTTTTTTGACAGCCGCAACCGCCTGCTTTTGGATTCACCCAACCTGCCGCAGATAAAAAACCTGCCCCTGGAAAAAGAACTGGAAAAATTGCTTGGCGTACCGGTTATCGCAGAAAATGACGCCAATGCCGCCGCTTTGGGGGAAGCACGTTACGGAGCAGGTGCGGGGAGCCGCAACATGGCTTTTGTCACCGTCAGCACAGGTATTGGCGCCGGACTGGTTCTGGACGGCCGCCTTTACCGGGGAAACCGCGGTTTTTCCGGTGAAATTGGCCATATGGCGGTAAAACCGGACGGGCCGCTTTGCGGCTGCGGCCGTCGTGGTTGCCTGGAAACAGTCGCCTCCGGCACAGCCATAGCCCGCAGTGCGCAAGAACTGCTAACCTCAGGCAGAAAAACAGCCCTGGCTGAAATAAAAGGGAAAATTTCAGCAACCGATGTTTTTGCCGCTGCCGCCGCCGGGGACCCGCCGGCCAGGGAAATACTGGACGAGGCAATCTACTGCCTCGGCATCGGCCTGGTGAACCTGGTCAATCTCCTGGACCCGGAAGTACTGGTAGTGGGAGGGGGCGTGGCCAATGCGGGAGAAGCGCTCTTTGCCCCGCTGCGTTCAATCCTGGGAAAAAAAGCCGTTACCCATATTGCCAAAAATGTTACTCTGAAAAAGGCCGCCCTGGGGCAGGAAGCGGGAGTAGTTGGCATGCTCTGTCTGCTCCGGGAAAGCTGCTTCAGGCAGTAATCTTCACCGGGGCAGAAAATTCTTTTTTCTGCTCGTTGCATTCTGACGTTTCTTAGGGGATTTCAGCCAATAATAACAAGGATTTCCCTTTTTTTTATCGAAATATATATAGTAGACTACAAAATCACCGGGAATGGATTTCATTATTCCCCGGTTGATGAATTTAAGCCCTAAAAATTTGCAGCCTTTATAACATGTATCTGCAGCGGGCACTTTGAAGCGGTAGACAACCACAGTAATCCTAAACAGCGGGGCATTGTGGAGGTGATGCTTGGCGACGTACTCTGCAGGTAAAAGGTTTCTTGTCAGTCATTGTATGCGGAGGCTGTGAAGAGTGTATGGGAAATGTGGTCACCAAGCCATTACTCGGAGCCAGTGGTGAACCCGGCCGCAGTAGCGGGCCGGTTTTTAATTTTTTAAAAAAGAGAGTGACCGATTGCCATTTTTAATGGGAAATTACTCTGGGATGGAAAGGTTTAACGACAGTCCTTAATCACTCCAGCTGGTTTTGCTCTTCCCAGGCAGAAACAATTAACTGGAGGAGGATGAAAAAATGAAGTATAAAGCAAACAGGTATTTTATTGCCATGATACTGGCATTCTGTCTGCTTTTAGTACTAAGCCCGGCAGTCGCCACCGGAGAGGCTGTTACTGATATAGAAGGGCACTGGGCTGAAGCTGCCATCAGCCGGTGGGCGAGCAAAAAAATTGTAAAGGGGTATCTGGATGGATCGTTTAAGCCTGATGCTCCTATTAAACGTGTTGAATTCGCCGCTTTAATCAACAGGATTTTTGGTCTCACTACGCCCTCAGCCGTAGAATTTTCCGATGTAAAAGGTGACGAATGGTTCGCTCCTGAAATCAAAAAAGCAGTTGCAGCCGGCTATATGAACGGTTACCCCGAGGGCACTTTCAGACCAGATGCAGACATTTCCAGGCAGGAAGCCGCAGTTGTTCTCGCCAGAATACTTGGCCTTGATTACACTGACGAAAGCTTTAATTTCTCCGACTTTGACAGCATTCCCGCCTGGAGCCGCTGGGCTGTTGCCGCAGTTGCCCAAACAGGGCTGATTACGGGATATCCGGACGGCAGTTTCAAACCGGCAGCTGGTATTACACGCGCAGAAACCGTAACTATTCTGGATCGGTATATAGCCGAGATTTTCACGGAAGAAGGTTCTTACGGCAATGCCGCCGAGCAGACTGTCATCCCCGGCAATGCCATTATCCTGGCGGAAAATATTGAACTGAAGAACTTCCACATTGAAGGAGATTTGTACATTGCCGAAAGTGTCGGGGAAGGCACAGTAACCCTCGACGGGGTAATCATTGACGGTGAACTTATTGTCAAAGGCGGCGGCGCCAACAGTGTTGTCCTGAAGAATACAAAAGCCCTGACTCTCTACGTAGACAAGGAAGGCGTCAGAATTGTTATCCAGGACGGCACGCAAATTGCCGAAGCTTATATACTGACATCTTCCCTGATTGAACAGGCTGACAAACAGGGCATTCAGTCCCTGTTTATAGAAGAAATATTCGGCGAAGAAGGGGTTGTCCTTTCCGGCAGTTTCGCCAATGTCGGCATTAGGTGTGAATCCGGCAAGATTGTTCTGGAAGGCGGCCACATTGACGAACTGAATATCGAATCAGCTGCAGAAGATATAATCTTCGAGATCGGCTCCGGTGCTTCTGTACAAAACCTGGTCTTAAATGCACCGGCAACCGTCGGCGGCACAGGAAGCATCGGGTTCGCACAGGTAAATGCCTCCGGTGCAGTCATTGAACAACAGCCCGCCATTGTAATAGTAGCTCCGGATGTAACGGCAAACATCGGCGGAAAAGAAGTAACCGGCACCACTCCCACAACACCTCCCCCCGGAGGAGGACAG
>DUUE01000400.1 GCA_012841735.1 Bacillota bacterium
CGGGCTGAATAAGGTTAAGGCTGCGCAGTAAACACCGGGAGGGAGAATGTAAAAAATATTCAGATATTTTAAAATCAAAATTAAATATACTATTATTAAGACAAGGAGGTGAAAATTAGCGGAAAGTGGCTGATGGCTGTGCACCGCTAGAACGGTTGACTTGAAAAAGGAGGGGTAAAAGATGTACAAAAAGTCGTTACTAAGAACGATTACAGTTTCACTAGTGATTTTCCTGGCCATGCTGCTCGTCCTGTCTGGTTGCAGCGGCAACAATGAACCGGCGAACAATAACAACAACGATAATAATAGCAACAACGGAGATCCGGTTGCTGAAGGCCCCAGACGGGGAGGAGAGGCGTACTTTTACTATGATCAGGATCCAACCACTTTTTTAGTTGGGACACTGTCACAACCGCACGGCGGTATAGGGCCATATTTTTATCCTGGGTTAGTCCGCCTGGATGTTGACCGCAATCCACACCCGTACGCAGCAAAGAGTTGGGACATCTCCGAAGACTCCCGGACAATTACTTTTCATCTGAGGGATGACATCAGGTTTACGGACGGCGTGCCCCTTACATCGGCCGACGTCAAATGGACTTTCGAGGAGATCTCCGCCAAGCACAGTGCGCAGATGACACCTGTTTTTCAGCAGGTAACTTCCATTGAAACTCCTGACGATTACACAGTTGTTCTGAACTTTGACCAGCCTTACGGGCCGTTGTTTACCCTGCTCAGTGCCCCATTCTTCGGCATCCATCCCAAGCACAGGCTCGAAGGGAAAGACTTGCTGACAGACCCGGAAGCCATGCTGGATGCAGTTGGCTGGGGACCCTACAAACTGGGCGAATGGAAACGCGGCGAGTATATCATCCTGGAAAGAAATGATGATTATTTCGAGGAAGGCAAACCTTACCTTGACAGGCTTGTTTACAGGATGATCCCCGACGCCACGGCACAGCTGTATGCCTTTGAAAACCAGGAGATAGACATTATGGGAGCATCCGCCATTCTGGAGCATGTTCCCAGGCTGAGAGAAATCCCCTGGGTAGGCTACAGGGAAGGACTGGCGGATCCGGCCGGCATGGACCTTTTGTTTAACCTGAAAAATGACAAGCTGTCGAAATATGAAGTGCGTAAGGCCATCTCCCATGCCATTGACCGTGAAATGCTGAACGATCTGGTCTGGATGGGCCTGGGCATCCCGGCAGTCAGCCATTTTTCACCGGAATTCGGTACTTTCTACAACCCCAAGGTAGACCTCTTGAAAAAATATGATTATGATCCCCAGAAGGCGGAAGAAATGCTTGATGCCGCCGGCTATCCGAGGGGGAAAGACGGTGTCAGGTTTGAACTGCGGCTGATTACCTCCAATACAAACACATATCTGAAAAATGCGCAGGAAGTCATTGTAGACCAACTGAGGGCCGTAGGCATCAAAGTGATACCGGAGAACTTCGACGTCACAGGTATTACCCAACGGGTTTACGAAACGCATAATTTCGATATGAAAGTATGGCACTCTACCCAGGGTGCAGACCCCATTATCGGCGTGGAGCGCTGGTGTCTGAGCACCTACTACGGTTCCGGGCGCTTCGCCCAGAACCCAACGGGTTACGCCAACGAGAGAGTGGATGACCTGTTCTGGATAGCAAAAACCAGTGCTGTACCTGAAGAACGGACTGCAGCTTTCCATGAGATTCAGGAGATCCTGGCAGAAGAAATACCCTACCTGCCGCTCAACAATCCGCCGGCAATTTCGCTCTATAATACCCGCCTGCAGGATTACGGTCTCTATCTCTATCATTACATCCAGGACGTCTGGGTAAAAGAATAAGCTGCAGGAGTGGTCCTGCCGCCATGGTTGTATCGGGGACCACAGGTGCCTGAAAAAGACATGGCGACAGGTATTGAACGGCTGGAGGCTGCTTTCATCGTCTTATCTTGCAGCAGGGGTTTCGCAAAAGCGCCTCCGGCTGTTCCTGTTTAAGCGGGAAAATATGACTCGCATGTACACAAAGGACTGTAGTGTAAAGGAGGTTATTTCCTTGACACCGGAAGATACTGTCTACACCTGTCTTGAACCAAGGGGCGAGATGCAGGATATCCAGCTCTCTCCTCTCAGTGCACGTGTGGATGACCTGCACGGGAAAACAATTTATTTTGTAGACAATGGTAAAAACGGCGCAGAACCGATTTTAAAGTCAATCATGGAGCTGATGGAAAAGGACTATCCGGAGGCAAAACTGGTTTTTTACCCCAAGACCACTGCTTATTCACGCCCCGAGCCGCAAAGCTGGTGGAAAGAGCTGGAGGATAATGCCGATGCAGCTGTGGTAGCCGTCGGCGATTGAGGCTCATGTACCATGTGGAGTGTCCACATGCAAGTTGAAATTGAAAAAAGAGGTATTCCCGCCGTCTCCATCATCACTACACCTTTCCTCCGGGACGCCCAGGCCTCGGCGGAAATGTTCGGTTATCCCGGAGTACGCAGAGTCGTGCTGCCTCATCCCGTCGGTGATAGTGCACGCAAAGACACTCCCGCCAAAGTTAAGGCGGCATTCGGCGACATTGTCACCGCCCTGACGGCGCCTTTAACGGAAGAGGAAAGCCGGACGGGAGTGCAGAAAGCTGTCCCGCGGGACAGAATTGTCTGCAAAGGCACCATTGATGAGGTTTACAGGTTTTTTGTTGAGAAGGGAATGTGTGACGGCCTGCCTATTGTCCCGCCCACGGAGGAAAGAGTAAAAAGAATGCTGGCGGGAACAAGCCATGCCCCCGATGAAGTCCTGGGGAAAATGGATCCTGAACAGTGGGAAGTCACTGTGGAGAAAGTGGCAGTCAATGCCGCAATGTGCGGGTGCCTTCCCGAATATATGCCTGTCCTGCTGGCACTGGCGGAAGCGTTAATCGATTCCAGGACCATGACGGGAACATACGTCCGCAGTACCAGTTCGTTCGCCTTCTGGTCGGTGGTTAACGGCCCCATCGCAAAAGAAATCGGCATGAATGCCAGAAACAATGCCCTGGGCCCCGGCAACAGGGCCAATGCCACCATCGGCCGTGCCATCAGGATGTTTTTAATCAATCTGGGCGGAACAGAGCCGGGAGTAAACGATATGTCGTCAATCGGCAACGTCCTGAAATATGGTTTTGCTTTTGCGGAAAACGAAGCGGAAAGTCCCTGGGAACCGTATCATGTCACCCATGGCTTTAAGCCGGAAGAGAGCACCATTACCATTTTCCGCTCCTGGGGTTTCCGTCCCACATCAATCACTGCCGGCAACGGCATGGGCCTGGCCAATATCGCCTGGAATGCCCAGGTCGTGGGCGGCGGAATGGTCATTCTCATGGACCCGCTGCTGGCAAAGGAACTGGCCGAGCAGGGGATTACGAAAAAGAATATTCAGGAATATCTTTACCAGAGCCTGCAGAGAAGCGTGCGGGAGTGGAAACAGCGTCCCAACTTCCGCCATGCATTTCTCGAATCGGGCGTCCCGGCATGGTACGCAGAGCTTGCCGATGACGTAATGATTCCCAGACTGGCAAGCCTGGACAGCGTGCAGACAATTGTTGTCGGCGGTCAGAACAATCCTTTTTACCAGCTGTACGATGCGTCACCGCCGGTGAAAGGCATAACCATCTCTGTTGACAAGTGGAGGTAACAAAGCAGGGATCTCTCTGCTTTGTTACCCTGTCCAAACAGGCCGGGTCAGTTCGGGGAGAACTACGGAGGTGAAATAATGAGAAAAACAAAATCGATCCCTGTTTATATTCTGCAGCGTATCCTGCAGGTCATACCCATTGTGCTGGGGACAATTTTTATTACTTTTCTCCTGCTGGAGCTCAGCGGAGATCCCATTACCGCCCTTGGCGGCGATTTCGCCCTGCCCGAAGAAACTGTCGCCCATTTAACCAAAGTTTACGGTCTCGACAAGCCTGTCTATGAAAGGTTCTTCCTCTATATTTCAAAAGTATTGCGGGGAGATTTCGGCTACTCCTATAAACAGGGACGCCCTGTCATGGAAATTATCATGGAACGCATGCCCGCCACCCTCCTGCTGGGAGCGGCAACATATATCATCAGTACCTTGCTGGGTATCGCCATGGGTGTCATTGCCGCCCTGAAACCGCGGTCCTGGCTTGACAACCTCATTGTAACCCTGTCAGTTATGGGCTTTTCCACGCCCGCCTTTTGGTTTGCACAGCTATCCATTTTCGTTTTCTCCGTCCTGCTGGGCTGGCTGCCCGGGTTTGGTATGCGCACCCTGGATATGGTGGATACAAGTCTGCTGGCCATCATTATTGACCGGGCCAAATACCTGATTTTACCGGCCTTTGTGCTTTCCATCAACGGTCTGGCCACCCTTGCCCGCGTTACCAGGGCCAATATGCTTGAAGTTATGCACAGAGACTTTATCACCACGGCAAGAGCCAAAGGCTGTTCTGAATTTGTCGTGTTGATCCGTCATAAGCTGCGCAACATCATGCTGGTCCTCATCACCCTGATCGGGCTGCGGGCAGGTATGCTGGTTTCCGGATCCGTCCTGATTGAAACAGTTTTTGCCTGGCCCGGCGTGGGCAGGCTGATGTACAATTCCATCAGCGCCCGCGATTTTCCCATTGTGCTGGGCGGGTTTTTAATCACGGCCGGGATGACAATCTTTATCAATCTGACAACAGACATTTTATATACAATCCTGGATCCCCGTGTCAGGTATTAGACTGCCTCTGGCAGCATGTACATTAATTACGTAAGGGGGCGTATGCATGGAACTGCAGACAAAGACGCAAGTACTGCACAATAATTTGGAAATGAGTTTTTCCAATCGTCTGCAAAAGTTTTTCCAATCCCTGCTGGATTTTTGGAAACGTTATAAAAAAACCAGGACTGCCGTCTTTGGCCTGGTGATAATTCTGCTCCTGGCCTTTGTTGCCATCAATGCTTCATGGCTGGCACCTTACGATCCCTATCAAATCACAAAAGACAGGTTTTCTCCGCCAACCGCCCAACACTGGCTGGGGACGGACGACATGGGCAGAGATATTTTGAGCAGGATTATTTACGGCTCAAGAGTTTCCCTGACGATTGGATTTTTTATAGCAGCCCTGTCCATGACCATTGGTATTGTCATCGGCGCTGTTTCCGGTTATTTCGGGGGTAGAGTTGACGCCCTCCTGCAGCGCCTGGTGGAAATGATCCAGATGATGCCCACCATGGTACTCATCATTGTTGTGCTGCTGTTACTGGGGGGCGGCATAGACAGAATTGTGATCATCATGGGGCTTCTGGGCTGGACGGGAACAGCCCGTGTTGTCAGGGCCGAATTCCTTTCCCACCGGGAGCGGGAGTATGTTGAAGCCAGCAGGGCACTGGGC
>DUUE01000131.1 GCA_012841735.1 Bacillota bacterium
CCCGTCAACTGCTCCGGGAACTCCGGGCAATGCTGGGAGCGACGCTTTCGGAAATAGCCGCCATTGCCAGGAACCTGCGCCCCAGTGTACTGGATGACATGGGCCTGGAAGCGGCTGTTGCCAAACTGGTGGAAGCTACTAAGCTGCGGACAGGCAGAAAACTGCACTTTTCTTCCCGTGGATTGGCGGGAAAGCGATTTCCTTTTTATATTGAAACAGCCGTTTACCGCATCATCCAGGAAGCACTGACCAACAGCATCAAATATGCCGGGGAGGCTTCCATTTGGGTCAGCCTGGATTGTACGGGAAAGCAACTGTTGGCCAGTGTCCGTGATAATGGTAGAGGTTTTGACCCGGAGAAAGTTTTGGACGGCAGCGAACCGCAGAAAGGACTTGGCCTTTTTGGCATGCAGGAGCGTGCCATGCTGACCGGCGGCACCCTGGTAATCGATTCCGCCCCCGGACTGGGCACTACCGTCACAGTAACGTATCCCCTTTAAAAAAAAGACCGGAGCAAATGCTCCGGTTTATTATTCTTCCTCATTTTCCAGAGAAACACTTTCTTTCAATTCCGTGGTTGCCTGTTTAAATTCACGCAGCCCCCTTCCCAGTGAACGTCCCAATTCGGGCAGTTTTTTGGGGCCAAAGAGAATCAGGATCAGGCCGAGAATCAGCAGAATTTCCGTCGTACCCAGGCGCATCTTTTTACCCTCCTTTGCGGTCCCTATTCTTTTGGTGCCACTTTTTCCGATTCTTTTTTATTCTCCCACAGGATGAAACCCATAAGCAGCACAACCAGGAAACGCAGCGGCCGGAACACGGCGTTCCAGATGTAAGCGGAAATTGGTATTCTCGGGTTTTCCGGCAGGCCGTATTTTGACGGCCTGTCTTTTAACACATACATCACTGCCGTACCCTGGAGCTCTTCCAGGCCGTAAACCATGGCCTCAGAATAACCAGCTGCAGTCAGCTCATTAACCCTGCTATGAGCCAGGGCCACCATTTCCGCCCTTGTACCGAACCTGATGGCACCGGTAGGGCATGCTTTTGCACAGGCGGGCATTAAACCGATGGCCTGCCTTTCTGCACATAAGTTGCATTTCTGTGAAACATTTTCCTTTTGGTTAAAAGCCATTACGTGAAAAGTGCAGCTGGCCACACAATAGTTGCAGCCGATACATTTTTGCGGGTTGGTATCAACCGCACCCGTATCGGTATGTGTAATGGCGCCTGCCGGGCAGACTTTTGCGCAGGCGGCATCCGTGCAGTGCATGCAGCCTCTCTTGGCAAAATACCACTCTATTTCACCCGTTTTCTCATCTTCATATTCCCGGAATACTACACGTGTCCAGGAGTTGGCAGTAAACCTGACCGGATTCTCATAATAACCTGTGAATTCCGTTTCTTCCGCCGGGAGACCGTGATACTGTTTGCATGCCACCTGACAGGCACGGCAGCCGATACATTTGGAGGTATCAATCAGCTTTGCATTAAGCATGCTTACACCGCCTTCCTGATATTACAAAGGAATGCCTTATATTCCGGAATATTGGTGTTGGCATCTCCAATGGAAGGTGCAATGTCATTTACCACCGCACCTTTGGAAAGCCCCATAAATCCCCAGTGGAACGGCATGCCCACCACTTCCCGCAGTTTGCCGTCTACCAGCAGCGGTTTAAGGCGCGGGGTCACACAGGCTACCGCTTCAATTTCCTTCTGACGGTAACTTGTGACTATAACTTTGTCGCCGTTTTGTATCTGTAGTTTTTCCGCCAGCGTGGGGCTGATTTCAATAAACAGGCTCGGCATCAGCTCGTTCAACCACGGGGTGTTGCGTGTCATGATGCCCGACTGCCAATGTTCACTGACACGGTAAGTCGAAATAATATAGGGGTAATTATCATCTCCCACCGGCGCCAGATGGTCGTCATACCAGATTTTTGTCACCGGGTTGAACTGTACCTGCGGAGACAGCAGGTTTTTGACCGGGCTTTCCGCCGGTTCGTAATGTTCCGGGAAAGGCCCGTCGGCCATGGTATTGGAAAAGAGCCGGGCTTGCTGTTCGGGCAGCATAATAAACGGTGCCTCCGCCGTTGCTTCCGGCGGTACATTGGCATTGAAATCGGGCACGTCATTTCTCTGCCAGGCAAATCCGTCCCACCACATTAACGGGATCTCCGGGTTCCAGGGATTCCCCCTGGGGTCGGCGGAACAGCGGTTATAAATAATTCGCCGGTTCAGAGGCCAGGCGAAGGCCCACTCCGGATGGGTGCCAATGCCGCTTTTTTCTTTGTTTCTTTTTTTACAGGGCGGGTTGTTACCGTCATTGTAATAACCGCTGTAAATCCAGCAACCGCATGCCGTGCTGCCGTCTGCGGCGAGGTGGGTAAAATTGGGGACCAAAGATTTGTCGGCCGTGTAATAACCGTTGATTTCTTTGGCCACTTCTGCCGCCGAGATTTCTTCACCGTAATCCCAGCTTAATTTCAGGATGGGATCGGGAAAAGGTCCGGCGTTTTTTTCGTATTCCTTGCGGATTGCTTTAAAAAGCCGGTCCACAATCCAGAGGTCGTCCTTTGCCTCCCCCGGCGGGTTTTGTGCTTTGTAGCGCCACTGGATCCAGCGCCCGCTGTTGGCAACAGTACCTTCCCGCTCATAAAAAGCCGACCCGGGCAATAAAAAGACCTCCGTGTCAATCTCCTGCGGGTTGACTCCCGGTTCCTTCCAGAAAGCGGCCGTTTCATTTTCAAAAATATCTATGGCCACCAGCCAGTCCAGTTTGCTCATATAATGGCGCTTGCTGGCTGCCGTCGGTCCGGTAACGGCAGGATTATCCGCCCAGCAGATTAACCCTTTGATTTCTCCTTCCCCCATATACTTATACATGCCGATATGGGAACGGTCTTTATCGTCCAGCTTGGGCAAATAGTCATAGCAATAGTCATTTGCCGCTGTGGCATGATTCCCGTACCACGCCTTGAGCATGCTGATAAGAAATTTAGGTTTGTTGGACCAATAACCGCTTTTGGGTGTCTCCACCTCGTTGTAAGCCCGGAGATTTGGGTGCAACGAGGCTTTGGGCGTATTGAGATAACCGGGCAGCAGATGGAAGAGCATGGCCATGTCCGTTGAACCCTGCACATTGGCCTGCCCGCGCTGGGCGTTGACGCCGCCGCCGGGAATCCCAATATTGCCCAAAAGCAGCTGGAGGCAGGCTATGGCGCGAACATTCTGCGAACCGTGAGTGAACTGGGTTACACCCATGGCATACAGAATATTTCCCGCCCTGCCCGGTTTTCCGGTGGAAGCATACAGTTCCGCCACCGCCCGTAGTTTGTCTTCGGGGCAACCCGTAATCCGGCTGACAGTGGCAAAATCATACCTGGCATAATGTTTTTTCATCAGCTGCAGCACACAGCGCGGATCAGTTGCCGTGGGATCCTTCAGGATATTGCCGTCTGCATCCGTTTGATATGCCCACTTACTGCGGTCATATGTTACCTTGCGATCGGCGGCGGGTTGTGCGCCTGTAAAAAGACCGTCATGAAAAGCATATTCGGGACTGATGAGATACGTGGCGTTGGTGTAGTGCAATACATACTCCTCATGGTAAAGTTTGTTGCTTAAGACGTAATTAATCAGTCCGCCCAGAAAGGCAATGTTGGTACCGGGGCGGAGGGGCGCGTAAAGATCCGCTACGGCGGCGGAACGGGTAAAGCGCGGGTCAACAACAATAAATTTTGCTCCCCGTTCTTCCCGTGCTCTTTCAATCCATTTCATGGAAATGGGATGGTTTTCCGCAGGGTTGGCGCCGAAAGCCATGATGATATCGGAATTTTTGTAATCTATCCAGTGATTTGTCATGGCACCGCGGCCAAATGTGTTGCCAAGACCGGCAACAGTGGAAGAATGTCAGAGACGTGCACAGTGGTCTATGTTAATAACGCCCAGGGCGCGCAACATCTTATGGTATAAATAATTTTCTTCATTATGACAGGTGGCGCTGCCCAGGTGGGCGATGGCTTTTGTGCGATTCACAACCACATTGTTTTCGTCCCGCATTTCGAAAGTGGAATCACGTGTTTCCTTAATGCGTTTGGCAATTTGCTCCAGTGCCCATTCCCAGTCCACTTCCTGCCAGGAGTCAGCCCGCGGCGGGCGGTATAATACTTTCCGCATCCGCCCGGGATGCGGGATGGCATTATTCTGCTGGTCATAAATGTACGAAAGGTTAAAAACGGAACTGCCTTTACTGCAGAGTGCTCCTTCATTAATGGGGTGGTCCGGGTCGCCTTCGGCACCCACAATTTTATTATTCTGGACATAACAGATAATCCCGCAGCCTACGGAACAATAAGGACAAATTGTTGTAACTTCCTTGGCATATTGAATGGGAACAGCGGCGGCTTCGGCCGTCTCCGGAAGTCCCAAACCCGCCAGGGCGGCTGTTCCAGCCACCGCACCCGTCAATTTGAGAAAATCACGGCGTGATATTTTCATAAACTCACCTCCAGCTAATTCCCGGCCAAACTCTTGCCGGCAACGGGCAGAGATGTTTGTGCAGGCATTGTCTTTTTAGCCTCACCGAAAGCCGGGCGTCTTGTATAGCGGTCAATTGTAGGGACAAAACCGTTCATGATAAGAATGGCAAAAGCAACACCTTCCGTGGGAGCCAGCAGCGTACGGAAGATAACAATAATTATGCCGATACAGATACCGAAAATAATTTGTCCTTTTTTGGTAATGGGGCTTGTTACCCAGTCCGTTGCCATAAAGAATGCTCCCAGCAGCAACCCTCCGCTGAACAGGTGGTATAGGGGATGCTCACCCATGATGGCCGTCCCGATAAATACGGTGGCAAGGATTGAAACCGGTATATGCCAGGTAATAAGTTTGCGGTAAAAGAGATAGGCTGCGCCGAGTAAAAGGAAAAAAGCAGAAGTTTCCGCCATGCCGCCGCCCTGATTGGCAAAAAAGAAAGTTCCCATATTGGGTAACGGCTGCCCCATCTGCAACATCCCAAGTGGCGTTGCCTGGGCCACAGAGTCAATTCCGGGGAAACTTATCCGCCAGAAAAAGAATTCATTATTCAGGTATGTCAACCATGGAGCCAGTAAAATAACTGCCACACGGCCGAACAATGCCGGGTTAAAACGATTGCAGCCCAGGCCGCCCACCAGCTCCTTGGCAAACCCCACACCGATGAAAGTTGCACTGGCGGCAAGCCACCAGGGAGTGGCGGCGGAAAAGCACAGTGCCACCAGTATCCCGGTTAAAATGGCACTGCCGTCTTGAATTTGCGGTTTTTTCCCCATGAGATGGCGGAAAATTATTTCTGTCAGGATTGCCGTGACAACACAGACCAGAATGAGAAAAGGTGTATTCAGCTTGAAATAATAAAGTGCCACCAGCATAATGGGAACGAGAGCTATGATGACGTCAAGCATTGCCCTTCTCACATTGTCACCGGAATGAAGGTGCGGGGATGAAGACAGCATAAATTTATTTTCCATCTTTTCAGAACCTCCTTTCCCTAAGTGGCAGCTCTTTTGCTTGCCCGGACAAAATCAATCATCGGCCGCTTCGCAGGACAGACATAAGCACAGATGCCGCATTCAAAACAGTTGGCGGCTCCCCATTCTCTGGCAAGGTCATGGCGTCCCCGCTCGCTGTAAATGCCGATATAATTGGGATACAGGAACATGGGACAGTGTTCGACACACTTGCCGCACCGCACACAGGGCAGGTATTCTTCCCTTGTCAGAGTTATCTCGGCAGTAAGGGCAAGAATGCCGCCGCTGCCTTTGACAACAGGTGCGGAGAGATCACTTTGCGCCCAGCCGGTCATGGGGCCTCCCACAACAATTTTGGCCGCTTCTTCCTTTAAGCCGCCGGTGGCTGCAATAATATGTGAAACAGGTGTCCCCACATGTACCCTGTAATTGCCCGGTCCGGCCGCCGCCGGGCCCGTCAGGGTGACAATCCTTTCCGTCAGCGGTTTTTGTTTCAGGACAGCATCGGCCACAGCTTGTGCCGTTGCCACATTCTGCACCACCACTCCTACTTCACTGGGAAGCTTTCCTGTGGGAACCACCCTTCCTGTGGTGGCATAAATCAGCTGTTTTTCGGCGCCCTGAGGATATTTGACAGCCAAGGGGACAATTTCCATCCCTTTTTCCTTTTCCAGCAGTGCACTCAGTTTTTCGATGGCATCTGCTTTGTTTTCTTCCACACCAAAAATTACCCGTGCTCCTCCCAATACCTTACTAAGCACACGGGCACCTGCCAGGATTTCTTCCCCCGCTTCCAGCATCAGGCGATGGTCGCATGTTAAAAATGGCTCGCATTCACAACCGTTTAAAATGACAGTATCAATAGGCACCGTGGGGTTTACCTTTACATGTGTGGGGAATGCCGCCCCGCCCATGCCTACAACCCCGGCATTTTTTATGCGCTCCAGGATCGTTTCCCTTGACAGTTCTTCCAGGCTTTCCTCCGGCCAGCTCACCGGTTCCTGCACCGGGTCCACATCAATAACTACACATTCTTCCTGCACGCCCGTCAGTGTCTGGCGCATCCCGATTTCCCGTACTGTCCCGCTTAAACCGGTATGGACAGGTGCCGAAACAAAAGCATCGCTCTGACCCAGGATTTGCCCTGCTTTTACTCTTTCTCCCACAGAAACAAGGCGCCTGTTGGGAGCCCCGATATGCTGTCTCAGCGGAATAATCAGCTCATGTGGCAAGGGCAATTCACGGACGGGCAATTCTTCCGTCTGTTCCTTATAGTGCGGAATTTCTATTCCGGCGGCAAAAGTTTTTGCCATTATTTCACCTCCCCAGTAATCAACGTTGCTTGCAGCTCGGGGCACAAAGCTCTGTATCCTTCCCTCTGTGCCAGCAAATCTAGCGTTAGCGTTGCGGCGTTCTCCATGTCGGCAATAACGGGACCGGGGCTCTCGCGCAATACCGTGGTCTTCAAATAGGTGTGACAATCATTGCAGACATATACACGGCGGTATTTTTCCCGTGGGTTGTAGAAAAAAGCCAATGCTTCATGGTTGCTGCAGCCGCAGGCCGGACACAGCAGGCGCGTTACCGGCCATTGCCAGTGACAAAGGCTGCATTCCAGCATTTTTTTCCCGTCTTCATCGCGCAGCACCGCCAGCAGAGGCGCATCTCCGCACACAGGGCAAACCCCCCTGTCCCAGTGTGCAAACCGGCCTGCATCCGGCAACTGGGCCGCGTATTGCACATAATATGGCTGTACAGCCAGCCTTAAAAGCTGGGCGCTTGCCGCATACAACTTTTCTTCAGCAGGACCGCCTGCATGCAGGCGGGAAAGCAATTGCTGCAGCCTTGCCAGCGTGACCTGTTCCGCACGGCCCAGCATCTCTGCCGTCAGGCTGTCCTGTATGGCTGACAGTGCAGGCAGCACAATCTTGTCCGCCAAGTTGCCGTTCCCGGAAGAAACGGAAGGAAAGCATTCCCTGAAAGCTGCAGTAACTGCCCGCAGCATTTTTTCTACTGCCTCTGCAGAGATAAGCAATGTTTTGTTTTGCAGTATCGGTTCTTCCGTTTTTTGTTCCCGTTGGAGAGCTTCCGGCCGCGTCATTACAGGTGCAATTTCCGTCATCATTTCCTTTTGTTTTTTATAAACCTGCAGATAAAAAGTAATAAGGGGTTTCAGTGAGGGTTTTTCTTTTTCATAACGGCCCTGTGCCCCTTCCAGCAGGGCCTGCCCGGGAGGATAACACAGCACTATGGCATCTCCTTTCCGGCGGCATTAGTGATTTTTTTCACTTCAGTTATTATCTCATGTCTTACTGCAGTGAGGAATCAGGGAAATCATTAGTTTTCCTTCGGCATTAAACCGGGTTTTACCCAAACAAAAAAAGCCTGTTAAGGCTCATGTCAGGTATAATACTGATTAATAAAATCGGGTTTATCCCGGTAGTTAAATATGAATTTTATTCAGTTCCTGCTGCATGTCATTTTTCAGGTGAATTATTTTTTTGCAGTATTTGTAGACTACCAGGCCGGCCGGTGTCGGCTTTACACCCCTGTTGCTTCTTTCCAGCAGTTTCATTTGCAGTTGTTCTTCCAGATCCCGTACCTGCATGCTGACAGCTGGCTGCGTGAGATGTCCCTTGCGGGCAGCCTGGGAGATGCTACCGGTCTGTACAACATTATAAAATGCTTCAATTTGAGCCATTTTCAAGGAACTCTCCTCCTTTTATTTCTATAGCCATTAGTTTTTTTTATCTGCATTTATTATGTAGGATTTGAGGGTTGAAAAAAATAGGGGAAAACCGTGATTCTTTGCCGGGATATTTCCCGATAGTTGATATTATTCTGGAAGTTTAATCAACCCGTGCTCCAGAGCGTAACGGACCAGCTCTGAACGCTGTGTTATATTCAGTTTTTCTTTAATCCGCGCCTTGTGGCTTTCCACTGTCTTGACGCTGACATGAATGGCTTCAGAAATCTGCTTATCCGTGTACCCCCGGGCTATCAGGGAAAGGATCTGCTTCTGCCGCCTGCTCAGCTTTTCAGCCCGCTTTTCCTTTTCCTCATTCTTCTCAGAGAGCAGGTAGCGCTGCAGCAATTTTTTTGTCATTCCGGGATCCAAAATAATTTCCTCACGCATCACTGCTTTGATGGCGGAAATTAACTCTTCGTCCGCCACATTTTTCAGCAGATAACCGTTTGCGCCTTCCCGCATAACTTCCTGCAAGTAGTCTTCGTCGGCATGGATTGTCAGGACAAGTATCCTGACAGCAGGATTTTCCTTTCTGATTTTCCTGAGAAAGTGAATGCCGCTTGAGTCGGGCAAAGACAAGTCAAGAATGATTAAATCCGGTTGTTTTTCACCGGCAATGGTAAGCGCCTCGCTCACCGAACCGGCTTCCCCCACTACTTCCATTCCGGGCTGTGAATGAATAATCATTTGCAGCCCCTTGCGAATGACGGGGTGGTCATCAACCAGTAAAATCCTTAATTTTTTTTTGTTATTGTTGTCACCGGCCATTATTACTCACCAAAATTACATGTTACTAATTTCACATACCTATATTCGCCCTCTGTCAGGCATTTTCCTGCCTGCTTTTTTATTTCTTTCTTTCTTTCCCCGGTGTTTTCCCTTCAGGACCTGCGCAGATTGTTTCCCTGACTCATATGCTGATGTACCAAACTCATGGAGGGATTGACTTGTTGCTTTCAGATGTGCGGTGGGTCCAGGAAAACAGCCGCAAGCTGTCTCCGTCACTGCGTAATCGTATCTTGGACTGTTATCGCCCTGCCCGCTATACTCCCTGCTTTATTAATAAGCTGTATTTGGGTTTCATGCAGCGTTGGCGCACCTTTCCGGTTATTGTCAGTCTTGACCCGAAGTCCCTGACCACATTTTCCACCCGGGAAGTGAGAAATGTTGCCGGTTGCAAGATCAACCGCAATCTCCCCCTGCTCTCCGC
>DUUE01000092.1 GCA_012841735.1 Bacillota bacterium
AGGCGCATGCAGCGAGCAAAGAGTTTCCTGGCGGCGGTCCTGCTGCCCGGCGGCAGCCTGGACCTGCTTTCAATGTTGGCTTTGTCCGACCCGCTGGAAGTCACTCTGGACCGGCTGGCTTCCACCCGCTATGCCCAGGTGGTGGCGGAAGGGATACAGCTCTTTCAGCAGACAGACACCCTGACCCGCTATGAAAAGCTGGCAGACAATTTCCTGATGGCACGTATCCGGCAGGCAAAATACGTTACCCTGGGCCCCGAGCCGGTCATCGGGTATTTGCTGGCCAAAGAGAATGAAATAAAAATTATCCGCATTGTACTGACAGGAAAGATTAACCGGCTGCCTGTGGAAGAAATCAGGGAAAGGTTACGTGATGTCTATGTATAAAGTTGCAGTGATCGGAGATAAAGATTCCATTCTCGGTTTTAAAGCCCTGGGCGTAACCACCTACCCGGTCACCGGTCCGGCGGAAGCGCTGCGTGCCCTGCGGGAAACAGAGCGGGACAAAGTGGCGGTGGTCTGTATCACGGAGGCCATTGCCGAGCATATTCAGCCGGAAATTGACGCGCTCAATCAAAAAATGCTTCCTGCGGTCGTCCTCATCCCCAACAACAAGGGTTCTCTGGGTTACGGGATGAGGCAGATCAAAAAGAACGCAGAAAAAGCCATTGGCGCTGATATCTTATTTGGGAAAGAGGGTAGTTAGCTTTGACCAATACGGAAAATACAGGCAGAGTCGTCAAGGTTTCCGGCCCCCTGGTTGTGGCCGAAAACATGCCCGCGGCAAAAATGTTCGATGTGGTGCGCGTGAGCGACAAGCGCCTCATCGGTGAAATAATTGAAGTCCGGGGAGACCGCGCCTCCATCCAGGTCTATGAAGAAACAGGCGGCCTGGGCCCCGGCGAGCCTGTTTACACCACAGGCATGGCATTAAGCGTGGAACTGGGCCCCGGCCTCATTGAATCAATTTACGACGGGATTCAGCGCCCCCTGGACGAAATTTACAGGCAAGCCGGCGCGCGCATTGCCCGTGGTGTGGAGGCCCATGCCCTGAACCGCAGCAAAAAATGGGATTTTGTCCCGCTGCTGGAAGCCGGGGCGGACGTTGAACCGGGCGACATCCTGGGGACAGTGCAGGAGACAAGTCTTGTGGTCCATAAAATTATGGTGCCGCCCGGAGTGAGGGGCAAGCTGACTTTTATCCACCGGGGCGAAGCAACTGTCACCGAGACCATTGCCACCGTGGAGCAGGACGGCAAAACTGTCAATGTGCAAATGATGCAGCAGTGGCCGGTCCGGCGCGGCCGCCCCTACCAAGAGAAGCTTTCCCCCACGGAACCCCTTATTACGGGACAGCGTGTCATTGATATGTTTTTCCCCGTGGCCAAAGGCGGGACGGCGGCCATTCCCGGCCCCTTCGGTTCGGGAAAAACAGTTACACAGCACCAGCTGGCCAAATGGGCCGATGCGGAAATTATTGTTTACGTGGGCTGCGGTGAGCGCGGCAACGAGATGACGGACGTTTTAAATGAATTCCCGGAGCTTTTGGACCCGAAATCGGGAGAGCCGCTCATGAAGCGGACTGTTCTCATTGCCAACACTTCGGACATGCCTGTGGCCGCCCGGGAAGCTTCCATTTACACCGGCATCACCATTGCCGAATATTTCCGCGATATGGGTTACAGCGTGGCCCTTATGGCCGATTCTACTTCCCGCTGGGCGGAAGCACTGCGGGAAATCTCCGGGCGCCTGGAGGAAATGCCCGGAGAAGAAGGCTACCCCGCCTACCTGGGTTCCCGCCTGGCAGAGTTTTATGAGCGTTCCGGCAAAGTGGTCTGCCTTGGCCGGGACGGGCGGGTCGGTGCCCTGACGGCCGTGGGTGCCGTTTCACCGCCGGGCGGCGACATCTCCGAACCTGTTTCCCAGAATACACTGCGGATAGTAAAAGTTTTCTGGGGTCTGGATGCCGCCCTGGCATACCGCCGTCACTTCCCCGCCATTAACTGGCTGCAGTCCTACTCCCTGTATACCGACAATTTTTCCGACTATTACCGGGAGCATTTCGGTACCTCCTGGGAGGAATACCGCACGGAAGCCATGCGCATCCTGCAGGAAGAAGCCGAACTGGAAGAAATTGTCCGCCTGGTAGGTCAGGATGCCCTCTCAGAGCGGGAACGCCTCACCCTGGAGACAGCCAGGTCCATCAGGGAGGACTTCCTGCACCAGAACTCCTTCCACGAGGTGGACACTTACGCTTCCCTGGAAAAACAATTCCGCATGATAAAACTGATTATGCATTTTTACCGTGAAGCACAGCGCGGTGTGGAACGCGGCGCCAGGCTGCAGGACATCCTGAACCTTCCGGTACGCGAACAGATTGCCCGTGCACGCTATCTTGCGGAAAGCGACATTGCCCGGATGGACGAGATTGAAACGGCTGTCAGTGAACAAATCGCCGCCCTGACCGGTGAAGACACTGAAGAGCAGTACGCGTAGGAAGGAGGAACCGCCATGCTGAAAGAATATCGCAGTGTTTCAGAAATTGTGGGTCCGCTGATGCTGGTGGAAAATGTGGCGGGCGTCACCTATTACGAACTGACCGAAATTGAATTGAAAGACGGTTCAATTCGCCGCGGGCGCGTGCTGGAAGTTGACCGCGACAAAGCTTTGGTTCAGATTTTTGAAGGCTCCAGCGGCATGAATGTGACGGAAACGAAAGTCCGTTTTCTGGGCCGGGGCATTGAACTGCCGGTATCCATGGATATCCTGGGACGTGTTTTTGACGGCCTGGGCCAGCCGCGTGACAACGGACCCCGGATTATCGCGGAAAAACGCCTGGATATCAACGGCCTGCCGCTCAACCCTTATGCCCGGAACTACCCTTCCGAGTTTATCCAGACGGGTATTTCCACCATTGACGGTTTAAATACGCTGGTGCGCGGCCAGAAGCTGCCCATTTTCTCCGGTTCCGGCCTGCCCCACAACCGCCTGGCAGCCCAGATTGCCCGCCAGGCCAAAGTGCTGGGCACGGACAGCAAATTTGCCATTGTGTTTGCCGCCATGGGGATCACTTTTGAGGAAGCCGATTTCTTTATCAGTGATTTCCGCAAAACAGGCGCCATAGACCGTTCCGTTCTCTTTATCAACCTGGCGGACGACCCGGCCATTGAAAGGATCGCCACGCCGCGGATGGCGCTGACAGCGGCGGAATACCTGGCTTATGACAAGGGGATGCATGTGCTGGTCATCCTGACCGATATGAC
>DUUE01000348.1 GCA_012841735.1 Bacillota bacterium
ACACTAAGACTGACCACCACGCCTGTCAGGACCAGTGCCGCCGGCAGCGGGTTCACGTAAAATTCTCCCGGGGCCAGCCCCCCGTTTTTGACAATGGGAGCGATCCCGCCCTTAAAGTTGGCGGACGAAATCAGGAGCAAAAACGTCCCGTTGCCCATGATATTGACACCGATAATTTTTTTCACCAGATTGGTCCGCGACAGAACAGTATATATACCGATACAAAATAAAACCACAGCCACAAAGTAAGGGTAATTGTGCATAATACGGGCGGTAACATCCATTAACTCCTACACCTCCTCAACCAACGTGGAAAAGATGGAAAGTGCAACCAGGGCAACAATAACACCAATACCGATTTCAAACACATTGCCGATGGCAAGTTCCAGAATAATGGTGATGATCAGGGTAATGCCTCCCACCTTGGCCAAGTCGTGCGGCACCCGCTTCTGCCCTTCGTCCAGGCCGAACACAAGCGAATACAAGACCAGCCCCACACCCAATACCATTCCGCCGGCAAAGCCGCCGCCCGGTGCTATGTGGCCGTTGAACGTGATATACAATCCGTAGACCTGCATCAGTGGAATAACATAGCGTGCAATTGTCCGCAAAATAGGACTTTCCACTGCCTTCACCTCCCAAATAGTGTGATTTAATTCACAAAATAATTCAAAAAATAATTTCCCCTGCATTGTTTAGGGGAAATTTTTTATACCGTACTGCAACTATACTGCATTTTTGGCTTCGGTGTAGGCTTCCTGGTGTTCCCCTCTGTTCTGTATATTTCGGTATGCACAGGAAAATCCCTGCTCGATTTTCATAAAAAGAAAAAGGCGGAATTGTGTCAATTGTCTATAACTAATTTTTATAATAAATTTTTCTTATTATAGCAAAAGACCCCCTGACGGAGGTCTTAATCTGCTTTTTGCTCTTCTTTTGGCGGCGGAGATGTCCTGCTTTTAACATCTGTAATGTCCGCGTTGCAATAAGGACAAAACCATTTGGTACTTGGGGATTCTGCGGCGGAATAAGATACCTTGCCGCAACTGCTACAAACTTTATAGGGCATTGTGCACCCCTCCTCACGGTTCTGTCAAAGTATTCTACACGGAGCAACTATATCCTCTTTTTTCTATGGAAAAAATTACTTACTGCGAATAAATCTTAATCCTGCTTTCCTTACTTTTTCAGGGTGACATCCCCGGCAAGGCAGCGCTCAATACCGTTTTTTGTTTCCACCAGCAGTGCTCCCTGAGCGTCAATATCCACAGCCCGGCCGCGAATTGCCTGTCCGGCAAAACTGACGGTAACTTCCTGCCCCAGGGTAACGGCATAATGACGCCAGCGCGCCAGAACGGCGGCAAAGCCTGATTGGACAGCCGGGTAGTAATAAGCCTCAAAATATTCCAGAAAAGCCCTCAGCCAGGCCGCTCTGTCCATAGCCGCTCCCGTTATTGCCAGGACAGAGGTTGCCGTCCGGCTGATTTCCGGAATAAACTGTTCCGCCGCAATATTGGCATTAAAACCGATGCCCACAATCAGGTAGTGCACACAGTCCGCCTCTGCCGATACCTCTGTCAGAATGCCGGCTAGTTTTCTGCCATCATAAAGCAGGTCATTGGGCCATTTAATTCCCGGTGTTAAGCCGCATACCCCGGCTGTTGCCTCGGCGGCGGCCACGGCTGCCAGCAATGTCAAAAGCGACATCTGCGAGGACGAAAGAGCAGGCCGCAAGAGCAGGGAAAGCCAAATCCCGCCTGGCGGAGAACACCAGGAGCGCCCCAGGCGACCCCGGCCTGCCGCCTGTTCTTCCGCCACCACCAGGGTGCCTTCCGCCGCACCCTCTTCGGCAAGCTCTCTGGCTTTTTTATTGGTCGATTCCGTCTGCCTGTAGTAATGAATTGTTTTACCCAGTATGCTTGTCTGCAGGCCGTCTCTGATTTCCACGGGTGCAAGCAGATCGGGCACTGCTTCCAGCCGGTAGCCACGGCGCGGGGAAGAGAAAATCACATAGCCCGACTCGCGCAGGGACTCTACCGCTTTCCAGACGGCAGTGCGGCTGACATGCAGCGATCTGCTCATCTCCGCCCCCGAAAGGTAACGGTCCCTGTTTTGTTTTAAAAGGTGAAGGATTTTTGTTTTCATGTGCCGCACCGCCCTTCCCGTATGTCTGCATGGGAAAAAGCCCGTAATACGGGCTTTTACGTAAAGCTTTTATCCTGTTACCTTCCTGCCGACCGTTGCAGGCACAACGGCCGGAGGGCCAGTGTC
>DUUE01000063.1 GCA_012841735.1 Bacillota bacterium
AGGCATACAGGACGGAAGGGTGCTCCACCTGGGTGGTTATCAGGTGCCGCCCCCGCCGCCTGAGGCGCCGGGCGACACCTTTCACGGCCAGGTTGTTCGCCTCCGTACCGCCGGAAGTGAAAATCAACTCTTCCGCCCTGCCGCCGCATGCTTCCGCCAGCAGCTGCCGTGCAGCATTTTTGATGCGCTCCGCTTCCACACCCATGGTATGCAGTGAAGAAGGGTTACCGTAAGCGGTCAGCAGGACTCTCTGCATTTCCGCCGCCACTTCCGGCAGCACAGCCGTAGTCGCACTGTTGTCAAGATAAATCTGCCGCATAATCTCCCTCCGCACATTCGGGGCCGGGCGGCCGGCGCTGCCGGCCGTCTCAGCGCTTAAGCTTTTCCGGCTCCCCCGGTTCTGCACCGTATGTATCCACAGTCATTTTCCGGATGCGCTGCTCCGTAAGGGGTCTGTCATTTTCGTCGGTGGGCGTTTCCGCGATGGCATCCACCGTCTCCATGCCGCCTGTCACTTTGCCGAAAGCGGCATACTGCCCGTCCAGGTGGGGTGCATCACCATGCATAATAAAAAACTGGGAACCGGCAGAATGGGGGTGCGCCGCCCGGGCCATGGACAGGACGCCCCGTGTATGCTTCAGATTATTGGCAAAGCCGGCAGCGGCAAATTCTCCTTTGATGGTGTAGCCGGGCCCGCCCATGCCGCTGCCCTGGGGGCAGCCGCCCTGAATCATAAACTGCGGGATAACCCGGTGAAAAAGCAGGCCGTCATAAAAACCGCTGCGAATGAGGAAAATAAAATTTTTGACCGTATTGGGCGCCACATCAGGGTATAATTCAGCCGTTATGACATTGCCGTCAGCCATTTCAATGGTTACTGTTGGATTTTGCATCAGACACCGTTCCTTTCCTTTCAGTCCCTAATAGTATACAACAAAAACCTGCCATGGCAAAATACAGGCAAGAAAAAAAGTCTGCATGCTAAAAGAAACAAAAAACAGCCCGGAGATAAATGGTATTCAGAAGCAATTGCCTGGGCTGCGCCTAATGGCATCGTGGAAGGCTATGGCAACGGACGGGAGCAACCCGTGCCCAGTTTGCGGCAATGATGCATCGATATGCAACAACTTTTGCAGAGTAAAATTTAATAAGCAGGAGAAGTATTAAAAGAGATATTTCCCTCTGCTTATTATGCCGAACTACCGGGCAGCTGCAGAAAGCCTGAGAAAAAAGACCAGTCGTGCCAAGCATTACGCTTGAACATGATTGGTCCTTTTTTTGTCCCGCTTAAAGCAGTCACCCTGGTTTTTTTCATAAATCCCTGTGTGGACGCCCCAGGGAGCGCTTTTTTATCTGTAACGCGGAATGGCAAAACGCAGGATATAGGAAGAGCAGAGCTCATACAATTCTTTGATCTTTATTACCTGCTTGGCCGCCCAGCCAATATCGGTGGCATACTGGTGGGCGCCGGGGTTGGCCGGGTTCCAGCGCATTTTATACAGTGTATCCTGTTTGTAGAGGGGGTGGTGAATGTAACTGGTGGCGGCAAATTCGGCACCCCCGATAATAGCCGCCTCCGGCGTAAACCAGCCGTGGTTATAGGCATATTCCGCACCTTTATTGATGGGATCCTGGTCAACGGCCCCAATACCGTACATATTGTACACAATTTGGCCTTTATATTCAACGCCTGTGGCCAGTTGGCTGGTGCCGTTGTGTGTTTCATGCAGCGCCAGGGAGATGAGGAAAATTTCATTGATATTATACTGCTGCGCTGCGGTGACGAAGGCATCGGCCTTCCCTTCCAGGATGCCCTTTCCTTTCAGGATTTTCTCGTTGACTTCCGCCGGAATGACATTGGTGGTGCCGGAAAGCACCAGGAACTGGTAGAGCCCGTCCCCTTTCTTTTCCGTCAGTTCCAGCAGGTCGGCACGAATCCAGCCGACACGGTATTCCGTCAGCAGCCGGTACCAGGTATAGCCTTCACTGTCTTCCGCCTGGTTGATAATAAAATACGGGCCTTCACCTGTATTGAAGCTTCTGATGACGGCAAAATCGGTACCCGGGCCTGTCCGCATCCTGACGCCGTCAAACCTGACAATGGCGGCGGGCCGCATTTCCTCCACAAAATTGGCAACATTAAGGAACCATTCCACCAGATTGCGGTCGGCCGTTTTCCAGGTGCCGTCCAGCAGGTCTGTCTGCGGGTTTCTGCCCATCTGCAGGGTGACGGCATCACTGAAAGTATGGTCGTAGTCTTCGTAGGTGATAATTTTTTCCACGCCCACTGTCTGCAGGGCATTGATAAAAGCTGTCCGGGCAGCAGCCACCGTGGCAAACGGTCTGCTGTTTACCATGATCTGCAGGAAAATTTCCTGCTTGTCCAAAGTCAAATATTCAAAGCCGGAGAGATTAAACTCCAAAAGCATTGCTTTGGCGGAAATCGCCGTCCGCATGTCTTGCGGGGTGGCTGCCGCATTGACCGCAGCCAGTGCTTCCGCCTGCAGAGAAAGGCAGGTATCGACAACCGCCGTAAAAACTGTCTGCAGTGCGGCCGTATCGGGATAGCCGCCCGGCGGCCTGCCGATAATAACAGCCGCGGCCGCCTGGGTCTTGCCGTAATTGTTCAGCTGGTTGTAGCCTGCAAGATTAAGTCCCAGTTGCTGCGCATGTTTTTCCAGTGCCAATCGCATGGCGCCGTTATCCGTAATGGCATTAATTTCCGTCAGGGGCGTGCTGCTCCCCGGAGGCTGCCAGGCGGAAAAAAGCAACTGCCCGTTTTCTTCCCGTACCGTCCTGGTGACGGGACTAAAAGCATATTTTTTAGCCGTACCGCTTTCTATGTATTGCACCAGGTCAAACGGGATTTTCTGCACCACAGCTTTTGTATAAGCTGTCAGCACGTCTTCATAATCAATGTAGCCGCTTTTTTCCGAGGAGACGGCCACAACCGTCTTGTTTTTATAATCATCAAAAAGAAGCGCCTGCTGCCCTACCACTTTTCTTGTATAAGAAATGAGAACATCTTCATAATTGTAAAGATAGTCAATATTCTGGCTGTCCCTGGTGACAACAGACGTGACTGCTGCCGCGTGGGCACCTGCACCAGGCAGCAGCAGGCAGCATACTGTCAGCACAAGCATAAACAGTGTTTTTCCTGCTCCCGGCAAGCTCTTCACGTTTCTCTCCCCTTTCCGGGCAGCAAACTTATTTCTTGCTGATTCTGACATTGCTCTTGGTGGCAATTTCTTTCTTCACCGTGGCACTGAACACATTGTCAAAACGCCTGACCAGTACCGTTCCATCCGACATTTTCACCGTATAGTTTTCGGGGTCATTTACTTTCAGTGTGACGACGGCCAGGACTTTCCCCGGTTCAACAATGCCGTCTTCAGCCGTGGTGAAATCAAAGGCGGGTGTGGGCGGCGGTGGCGGCGACGGTGCTTTGACGGTGACATTAAAGGTGGCCCGGGCGCTGGTGTGGCCGGATTTTTTGGCAATGACGGTAATTTGGGTCGTACCGGCCGCTTTGCCCGTGACTGTGATGGTGGTGCCGGACACTTGTACCGCGGCTATGTCCGTGTTGCTGGAGCTAACCGTAATTTCGGCATCAGACGGGTTGGCCACCGCCTTTCTGGTGCCGCTTTTCCCCTTTTCCAGGGTAAGGCTGTCAATGGCATGCAGGATGACTTTGGGCAGCTCCGGTGTATTCACCGTGACGGTGAAGGACTGCTGCGCCGCAATATGGCCTGCTTTTTCCGCCGTTACCGTTATGGTGGCCCGGCCGGCGGCCAGGGAGCGAATGGTAATGGTATTGCCGGACACTTCCGCCGTGGCCACATCCGTGTTGCTTGATTTTACCGTGACGGCGGCATCAGCCGGAGTCACTGTCAGCTGCTTTTCGGCGGAAGACCCGGGCTTGAGGACGATATCGTCCAGTGCCGCCAGGGTAACGGCCTGTTTGCCTGCAGCATCAACAACGGCGCCTCCGACCAGAATGGACTTGCCCTCGGCAAACTGGTAAGCGTCGGCATCCCTTTCCAGTTCCGAGCCGTCTGCCAGGACGACTGCCAGGCCGATTGTTCCCCTGCCTTTGACAGCAACGGCAGAAACCAAATCCAGCACTTCCACGCGGACGTGCTCGCCCAGGGTCAGGACAGACCCCGCGGCCTGTGATTCCATATAAACTTTACCGATGTGGCCCGTAAGAACGTTAACTGCGCCTTTCAGGTTTTCCACGGTTACCGTGGGAAAATGGCCGGAAAGTGTCAGTGTGTTCTGGGTTGAACTATAGACATGGCCGAAGCCCATGATGTCTTCGCTGCTTTTTTCCACCAGCTGCCCCTCCGACTTTACCCGCACACTCCACACGGCCGCACTGCCTTCTGTAAAAACGGAGGTGGCATTGGCCTGATTGGCAATTTCCAGGTGGTTGACCTGGCCGTCTCTGACGGTAATACTGCCGCCGCCGTAAAGGTAAAGTGTGCCGGTGACAGTCACATTGTTCAGCGTCAGGGGAGCGTTGCCGACTTCGGGCTGCACGTACAAATTGCCGTCAATCACGACGTTTTGCAGTTCCACGCCGGCAGCAGTAACGGCCGCGCTGCCGTCCACACTGTACAGCCCTTCCGACGGGCCGTATGTACCGGCTTTGTCCCAGCTCTCTGCCAGGTTTTCTTCTGCCTCCTGCCCGGCCACAGCCGCCGTCCCCCCGGGTTGTTCCGTCAAGTTATCGTTTTCCGCACGGACATAACCCGGAAAAGCGGAAGATGTAAAAATGCCGCAGGCAAGCAGCAGGCAAAGAGAGAGCATCATCATACCTATGTAGCGCTTCACGTGCAAAACCCCTTTGTCCGATTTTCCATGCTTATTCGACGCTTGTTTCCATAATTCCTGCGCCCTGCCAAAAACTCTTCGCTATAGGGTAAAATTGGCAATAAATACGGCAAAAAAAAACGCCGCTTTCTGCAGCGTTATTTTCCCCGCCTGGGAAAAGGGTGACTGTGGCGGTTTTCCCGTTGCCTTTTCTCCTTCCCGGAAGCTGGAGGCTTGCTTTTGCGCCGGGTACGGCTCTCTTTTTTGACTGGCAATGGTGCTTCCGCTGTCAGGCGGACAGGTGTGGTATCCGGTTCCCTGGTCAGCAGCTTGAGCGCAGCAGCCACCAGCTGTACCGCATCGTGTTCATGTAGCAGCCCGGCGGCAAGGTTTGCATAATAAGCTGTATCTTCCGCTGCCGCGGTTTGTAGCAGTTTGTCCACCGCCTCCCGCTGCAGTCCTGCAACTGCGTCTTTGATGGTGGGAATGGCCTGGCGGGGAATTTTCCGTTTGATTTCCTGTTCAATCATCCGCAGGTGGCCACTTTCCCGCGGCGTGACAAGGGTTATGGCAAGGCCGCTTTTACCTGCCCTGCCTGTCCGCCCGATACGGTGGACATAACTTTCCGCATCCTGAGGAATGTCAAAGTTATAGACATGGGTGATGCCTGTAATATCCAGGCCGCGGGCCGCCACGTCTGTGGCCACCAGGATTTCAATGCTGCCGTTTTTAAATTGCCGCATGACGGTGTCGCGCCGTGTCTGGGGCATGTCTCCGTGGAGGCCTTCGCAGGAATAGCCACGCTTGTTCAATGCTTCGCTTAATTCATCCACCCGGCGCCTGGTGCGGCCAAAAACGATGGCCAGTTCAGGTGACTGGATATCAAGCAAGCGGCAGAGGACATCAAATTTTTGGCTTTCTTCCACAATCAGGTGGTATTGTTCCGTCTGGGGCACTGTTACTTCCCGTGAACGGACGGCAATCAACTGCGGTTCCCGTAAAAAACGTTGTGCCAGCTGCCTGACGGGCTGCGGCATGGTAGCGGAAAAAAGCAGTGTCTGACGTCCGGCAGGCGTTTCCTGCAGGATGGCGGTAACATCGTCAATAAACCCCATATTCAGCATTTCATCCGCCTCATCCAGCACCACCTTTTCCACCGTATCCAGGCGGATGGTACGACGGCGGATGTGGTCCAGCAGCCGCCCCGGGGTACCCACAATAATCTGCGGTAAATTTTTCAGGGCACGGATCTGACGGGCGATATCCTGGCCGCCATAAACAGGCAGGGCACGGATGTGCTGAAACTGTCCGATTCTGTTTAATTCTTCCGCCACCTGCATCGCCAGTTCCCGGGTAGGGGTAATGACCAGAGCCCGGATGGCGGTGTCGCCGCCGGCAAGGCACTCTACCAGCGGAATGCCGAAGGCTGCCGTCTTTCCTGTTCCTGTATGAGCCTGCCCGATCAGGTCACGGCCGGTAAGAATAACAGGAATTGCCAGGCTCTGAATAGGGGTGGCTTCTTCAAAACCCATCCTGTTTAACGCCTTTAATGTTTCCGCGCTGAGACCAAACTCCGTAAAAGCCTTCATCAGCTTTCACCTTCCTTCCGCAGGATGCGCCGCTTCTTTTACGGGCGGTTTTCTTCCAGCCGGCTGCGGACGGCAGCCGTCACTTGTTTTACTGTCCCGGGGGCAAATGGAGATGACAGCCGTGCCAGGGACAGAAGTTCAAGCAGCGGCAGGCTGCCGCCGGCGCGGCAAAGAGCCAGGTAATCCTGCCAGGCACTTTCCCGTGCAGTAAAAGCACGCTGCCAGAGCTGGAAAACACATGTCCCGGCCAAACAGTAGTCTATGTAATAAAATGGCACTTCAAAGATATGCCCCTGCTGGTACCAATAACCGCCGTCCAGGAGAAAGGGATGGCCATCATAATCACGGTGCGGCAAATATATCTGCTCCAGGGTGTGCCAGAGCCGGCGGCGCTCCGCTGAAGTCAGTCCGGGACGGGCAAAAACTTCATGCTGGAAATGGTCTACCAGTGCACCGTAGGGCAGGAAGAGGACAGCTTCGGACAGGTGCTGGTGGCGGTAAAGGGGCGCCAGGCTGCCAAAAAAAAGCTCCATATAGGGCCGGGTAAAAAACTCCATGCCCATGGACGGTATTTCCGCCGCCTCCATGGTGGCGAAATGATATTCCGGAATGTCACGGTGCCGGCCGAGCCAGACCTGAAAAGCGTGGCCCGCTTCATGTGTCAGCACATCAATGTCGCCCGCCGTGCCGTTGAAATTGGCGAAAATAAAGGGGGCCTGAAAAGCGGCCAGGTAATCGCAATAGCCTCCCGGAGCCTTGTGTGCGCGTGCCAGGAGGTCCAAAAGCTCCCGCTCCGTCAGTTCGCGGAAAAAATCCCCCGTTTCCGGTGACAGCTCCTGATACATGGCCTGTCCCTGTGCCAGGATTTCCTCCGGTGTCCCGGCGGGGGCAGGATTTCCTTCCGGATAAAAAAGCGCTTCGTCATAATATTTCAGGGAGGGCAGCCCCAGGCGTTCTGCCTGCTGTGTGCGCAGGGCGGATGCCAGCGGCACTACATGGCGCTTGATTTCCCGGCGGAAAGCGGCCACTTCCCGGGCCGTGTAGTCTGAACGGCTGCGCCGCAAATATGCCAGAGGAATAAAGTTTTCAAAACCGAGGCGGGCGGCAATTTCCGTACGGACAGCCACCAGGCGCGCATAGATTTCATCAAATTCCTCCCGGTGCCCGGCAAAAAAGCGGTAGCGGGCTTCTGCCGCTTCCCGGCGGATGGTTCTGTCGGGCGACTGCTGGTAAGGCACCAGCTGGGAAAGGTTTTTCTTTTCCCCGTCAAAGGGTATGGCAGCCGACGCCAGCAATTTTTTATAGCTGCTTGCCAGTTTGTTTTCCTGCTGCAGCAATGCTATTACCGCAGGCGAAAAAGTGCGCAGCGCCATTTCCGCCAGGGTGAATAGCTGCCTGCCGTGGCGCCGGGACAACTCCTCCCGGTGGGGGGAGGCAACAAGGGCCCGGTAATAGTCAGTAATTAATTCTTCATACAGCGGGTCCGTCTCATCAAAAAATTCCTGTTCTGCCGTGTAAAACTGATCTTTCGTATTTAAAGTATAGCGGATATGGGCAAGGCTGGATAAGGAGGCATAATAATTACGCCTGGCATTGATCTGCCCCAGAATTTCATCCTGTGCATCAGCTGTGGCTGCCTTCACAAACTCCCGGACCAGGGAAAGAAATTCGGCCCGGAAAGCGGTAAAATCGGGGCGTTCATAGGGAAAATCACGAAAACGCTGCACCAGAGCATTCCCCCCTTACTTTTTTGCCAGGCTAAGAATATTTTCTACAACCTGCTGCATTTCATGCTTCCCGCACACAGAAGTATGCAAAACAGGCCGCCTTTCCAGGCCGGCGGCAGCAGGAGGCACGGGAATGCCCGTTATTTTTTCCAGCTCGCCAAAGAGAGCAAAATCATCCTTGCCGGCGAACTGCTTATTGATGGCAGTCAAAACGGCCTGGGGGAATTTGTAAGGGCTGGCGGTGGAAATTACCACGGCCGGCAGGCCGTCGCCGCTCTCTTTTCTGTATTTTTCCAGGACAGACACGGCCACCGCCGTATGCGGGTCTACCAGGTAGCCGGAAGCGGCAAACAAACCGCGGATGGCTGCAGCCGTCTCCTCTTCCGTGGCATACCCGGCAGCAAAGGCGGTCAGTCCCTTGCTTACCTCCGGCGGGAGCGTATAGACACCCTTGTGTGCCAGATCTTCCATCCACGACCGTACCAGGCTGCTGTCCTCCCCGGCGGCATGATACAGCAACCGCTCCAGATTGCTGGAAATGAGAATATCCATGGAGGGCGACATGGTGACAAAAAATTGACGTTTGCGGTCATAGACACCGGTGGCAAAGAAATCAAACAGCACTTTATTGCTGTTGGAGGCACAGAGGAGCCTGGCCAGCGGCAGCCCCATGCTGCGGGCATACCAGGCAGCCAGGATATTGCCGAAATTGCCTGTGGGCACCACCATGTTCACCGCATCCCCTGCGGCAATGACGTCCCTGCGGACAAGCTGCAGGTAAGCCCAGTAATAATACACAATCTGCGGCACCAGGCGACCGATATTAATGGAGTTGGCGGAAGAAAACAGATAACCGTGGCTGTCCAGGCGGCGGCGCAGGCTTTCATCGGTAAACATGGCCTTCACGCCGTTCTGGGCATCGTCAAAATTGCCTTCAATGCCGATGACATGGGTGTTATCCCCCGTCTGTGTCACCATCTGCCGTTTTTGGACTTCACTGACGCCATGCTGCGGGAAAAAGACAATAATACGTGTTCCCGCCACACCGGCAAACCCCTCCAGGGCGGCTTTGCCCGTATCGCCGGATGTGGCGGTAAGAATGACGATTTCTTTCCTCACGCCCGCTTTTTCTGCGGCCAGTTTCAGCAGGTGCGGCAGGATGGCCAGCGCCATGTCTTTAAATGCCAGGGTGGGTCCGTGAAAAAGTTCCAGGAAATGCATATTGTTGTGTGTGACCAGCGGCGCAATCTCCCGTGCGGCAAACTTGCTGTCATAAGCTTTGTTGACCGCCACGGCGATTTCTTCCCGGCTGAAACAGGTAAAGTAAAGGGACATAATGCGGCAGGCCAGTTCCTGATAAGAAAGCTGTGCCAGCTCCGTAAGCGGCCAGGGAGCAGGAGGAATAACTGTAGGGACGAACAATCCTCCGTCCGGCGCTATGCCCTGCAGAATGGCGGTGGCGGCAGAAACGCCGCCTTCTTCCCCGCGGGTACTTTTATACAAAAGCTGTTCCATC
>DUUE01000206.1 GCA_012841735.1 Bacillota bacterium
CCTGAGCCTGGGTTTTGCCCATGCCGGCTTTAATACCGTGGTTGATACAGGGCGCGTAGGCGATAATCAGGGAGGGCCCATCGTAGGCCTCCGCTTCCCGGATTGCTTTGAGGAACTGGTTCTTGTCTGCGCCCATGGCCACCTGGGCCACATAAACATACCCGTAAGTCATGGCAATGGCACCCAGGTCTTTTTTCTTCACCCGTTTGCCGGAACTGGCGAATTTCGCCACGGCGGCGGTAGGTGTGGCTTTGGAAGACTGCCCGCCCGTATTGGAGTACACTTCGGTGTCAAAAACCAGCACATTGACATTTTCACCCGAGGCCAGAACGTGGTCCAGGCCGCCGTAGCCAATGTCATAAGCCCAGCCGTCGCCGCCGAAGATCCAGACAGATTTCTTAACCAGCTGGTCCCGGTTGGCAAGAATAAAAGCGGCGTGCGGGTTGTCGCCTTTATACTCCTGCAGTGCAGCCACCAGGGCGGCGGAGCTTGCTTTGGAGGCTTCCGCATCATCCATGGTATCTATCCAGGCCTGCGCCGCGGTGCGCAGCGTTTCATCTTCCGCCATCAGTTCTTCCAGGTAATTTTTAATGGTTTCCCTGGTCTTCCTGACCGCAATGGCCATGCCGTAGCCGTATTCCGCATTGTCCTCAAAGAGGGAATTTGCCCAGGCCGGGCCTTTGCCTTCGGCGTTTTTGGTATAAGGCATGGACGGTGCGGAACCACCCCAGATGGATGAGCAGCCTGTGGCATTGGCAACCATCATCCTGTCGCCAAACAGTTGGGTGATTACCTTTGCATAGGGTGTTTCGCCGCAGCCGGCACAGGCGCCCGAGAACTCAAGCAGCGGCTGGCAGAACTGGCTGCCCTTGACCGTTTCCCTGGAAATCAGGTCACAGCGGTAAGGGATATTGCCGGCAACATACTGCCAGCGCTCCACTTCCTGCTCCTGGGTTTCAATGGGCTTCATCACCAGGGCTTTTTCTTTGGCCGGACAGATGTCGGCACAATTGCCGCAGCCGGTGCAATCCAGGGGAGAAACCTGGATTTTGTAGTAATAACCTTCCAGCCCTTTGCCCACAGCTTTTTTCACCGGCAAATCACCCGGTGCAGCCTGCACTTCCTCTTCCGTCAACAGGAACGGACGAATGGCGGCATGGGGGCAAACGAAGGAGCACTGGTTGCACTGAATGCATTTGTCAACCTGCCATTCCGGCACGTGCAGGGCAATGCCGCGCTTCTCGTAAGCCGCCGTTCCGCTGGGGAAGGTGCCGTCGGCCATGTCTTTGAAAACAGACACGGGGAGGCTGTCGCCCTCCTGCCTGTTCATGGGAATCAGCACATTTTTCACGAAATCGGGAACATCCATGGCGCTTGTAGCTGCAGCTTCGTCCAGCACATCACTCCAGGCGGCGGGAACCTTCACTTCCACCAGGGAGTTCATGCCGGCATCCACAGCTTCATAATTCATTTTAACAATATTCTCGCCTTTTTTGCCATATGCCACATTAATGGCATCTTTCAGGTATTTGGCGGCATCTGCCGGGGGAATGACATTGGCCAGCTTAAAGAATGCGGCCTGCATAATCATGTTAATTCTTCTGCCGAGGCCGATTTTTTCGGCAATTCCGGAAGCATTGATGATATAAAATTTAATCTTGTTTTTGGCAAGATAATTTTTCATTGCTGCCGGCAGGTTTGCTTCCAGGTCCGCTTCACTCCAGTTGGTGTTCAGGAGGAAGGTGCCGCCCTGGCGCAGGCCTTTCAGCAGATCATACTGGTAAACATACGATTGCATGGAACAGGAAACAAAGTCGGCATCATCAATCAGATAAGTCGATTTAATCGGTTTTTTCCCGAAACGCAGGTGGGAGACAGTCAAACCGCCCGATTTTTTACTGTCGTAGGAAAAATAGCCCTGAGCATACAGGTCGGTATTGTCCCCGATAATTTTAATGGCACTCTTGTTGGCGCCAACTGTCCCGTCCGAACCAAGGCCCCAGAACTTGCAGGCAATAGTTCCTTCCGGGGTAGTGTTGATTTTCACTTTTTCCTCCAGTGACGTATGGGTTACATCGTCAATAATACCGATGGTGAAACCGTTCTTCGGTGCGTCCGCTTTCAGGTTTTCAAAGACGGCATAAAGCTGCGACGGTGTGGTGTCCTTGGAACCGAGCCCGTAACGACCGCCCACCACCAGGGGAGCGTTTTCCCGGTTATAGAACAGGGTCCGGACGTCCTGGTACAAAGGTTCCCCGAGAGCGCCAATTTCTTTTGTCCTGTCAAGCACGGCAATTTTTTTCACCGTTGCGGGCAGAACGTCAAAGAAATACCTGGCGGAGAACGGGCGATACAGCCTTACTTTAATAACACCCACTTTTTCTCCCCGGGCCAGCAGGTAATCCACTGTTTCCTCAATAGCGTCCGTGACGGAGCCCATGGCAACAATTATCCTGTCCGCATCAGGAGCGCCGTAATAATCAAACGGCTTGTATTCCCTGCCGGTGAGCCTGGTGATTTCACGCATATAAGCGGCTACAACATCCGGAATATTTTCATAATGTTGGTTGGCTGCTTCCCTTGACTGGAAGTAAATATCCGGGTTTTGTGCCGTACCTTTCTGCACCGGGTGTTCCGGGTTCAGTGCCTTGCTGCGGAAGCGCTGCAGCGCCTCATAGTCAACCAGTTTGGCAAAGTCTTCATAGCTGATTTCTTCGATTTTCTGAATCTCGTGTGATGTCCTGAAACCGTCAAAGAAATGCAAAAACGGTACATGGGATTTGATTGCAGACAGATGCGCCACACCGGCCAGGTCCATTACTTCCTGCACACTGCCTGACGCCAGCAGGGCAAACCCTGTCTGCCTGGCCGCCATTACATCCTGATGGTCCCCGAAGATGGAAAGTGCATGGCTTGCCAGGGCCCTGGCGCTGACATGGAAAACACCCGGAAGCTGTTCACCGGCAATTTTATACATGTTAGGGATCATCAGCAGCAAGCCCTGGGAAGCGGTATATGTGGATGTCAGGGCACCGGCTGCAAGTGAACCGTGAACCGCACCTGCAGCACCGGCTTCTGACTGCATTTCCACCACATGTACAGTTTGTCCAAAAATGTTTCTACGACCGTGAGCCGCCCACTCATCCACCAATTCCGCCATGGTGGACGACGGGGTGATGGGGTAAATGGCGGCAACCTCGGTAAAAGCATAGGAAACATATGCGGCTGCCGTATTACCGTCCATCGTTTTCATTTTACCAGCCATTGAGTAACCTCCCCTTATTTATTTATTGCAGTAAATAATAAACCGCCCGATTTAAACCATGCAGGTGCGTAACGGATTCCCCGTTGTATGCCAAAGTTTATTATATCACTTCCGCCCGGTGCGGAGAATATATTTTTATTAATAAATAATATATCTAATACTTATAATTGAATATTATTAAAAACGTCGCCTGCACGTGTTCTTATTAGTAGAAACAAAGAATCTTTTCCCAAAGGTATGCGACAACTAAAAAAATACCTTACTTAAGGTATTCTCCAAAGCTTCCGTTCTTCCTGCCCGTAAAAGGGGAAACCCGGCGAGGCCGGGTTTCCTGTCAGACGGTGGCAAACTGTTTTTGCTTTGTCCTGGCAAGGGTAACATTGTCTTTTTGCCTGTCACGCAGCGCTGCCACCGCATTGGGCATAACTTCGAAACGGTAGTCCATGCCCGCTTTTTGCTGGTGACCGGCAATAACCGCATGGCTGGGAACGGCATTGACATCATGGTTGACTTTTTGCTGATACCAGAAAAAGCGGTGATTATCGGGCAGGCTGTTGACGTCCGCCAGGGCTTCCCCGTCGGCAGTCAGTTCCACCTGTTCTCCCAGGATGCGGCGGACATAATCTTTAGTGTCATGGAACTGCAGGAGTTTGGGGAAAGTGCCGCCTGGAATAACCTGTTGCCAGTCCTTATTCTCATACCGGAGCAGCAAATCTTTGGCACGGTGCAGGTGGGCTATTTCCTGCTGCAGGTGCATCTCCCAGATCTGCCTGATATGGGGGTCCATTTCATCCTGATAGAAGGAGTAATACAGGTAGCACTCCATGTATTCATGCAACAGCAGGTTTTCCAGCCAGGTGCAATTGGGATCCAGCAGTGAACCATACTGGGAAACATGCTGTTCCTCAATCATGGCAATCTCCTGGTACAGCTGCCGGCCCAGGTCATTGTAATAAGTCGGCCCCACATTCATATAGAAATTCATTGTCTGCTGCTCACCGGCGGTAATAATCAAAATATTCAGCTTGGTGCGGATATCCGCCGTTTTGAAGTTGACAAAATTCCTGACATTGTCGTAAGGATGGCGGTGTTCGGCAATGGTGGGCCTGCCGGGAGTTATTTCCACATACTCCTTGACTATTTTCTGCGCCGGGATGTTTTTGTCCAAATCCAGCAGGTTGGCATAGCGGTACAGGTGGTCGAAATCTTCCAGCAGGGCAAAATCCAGGGTGGCTTTCACATAAGGATCAGGCTCATTCTGGGCGAGCCAGGCTGTCAGGTCCACGGCCACGTGTTCATAACCGATGGTTGTCTCCAGCGGCGTTTCTCCCACGGGAGAAAGCCAGTTAATCCTTTTTTGCTGCTGTTGTTCAATCCGCCGGGTAAGAGCCAGTTCGCGCCGCAGGTCATTGTTGTTGCAGTTGCGGTGAAACTGGTGGGAAAATATGGCCGCTTCCACTTCAATCCCGTTCATGAGAATAATGCGGATTTTAGTGTAGGGGTCTGCTTCATTTTTGTCATAAGGCTTGGGATAGATGGTCTTCCAGTCCATTAATGCATCGCCGAGCAGGATCGGTTTTTGTTCAAAGGGGTTAAACATGGCAAAACTCCTTTCCTGTTTTGGTGTCTTTTACATTATCTCAATATTTTCCCCGCTCTATGCACCCGCAGCACCGGTATTAAGCCTGTAAAAAGCAAAAAAAAGCCCCGGGTTGCCCCGGAGCAGATTACCGCTGCGGCGCTCCCGCTGCAGTCATTTTCTTGCTGCCAAGCAGCAGCGCTCCCTGCAGTAACAACAGCACGCCTGAGGCGGCCATCAGTGTTTCAATCCGGATAAAATCTGCCACAGGGCCAAAAAACAGCATTCCCAGCGGCATCATGGAAGTTGAAATCATGTTTAAAACGCCGAAAACACGGCCCAGGTAATCTTCCTCCACTTTTTCCTGCAAAAGAACAGTGGCCGTGGTATTAAACAGGGGCATGGCCACACCGCTGATCCCGTAAAAAAAGAGATACAGCCCAAATATCGGGACTAGCCCCAGGGCAAAGCTGGAAACGGCAAAAAGCAGAGTGGCAAGGGCCAGGGTATGGTTTTTGTTGTTCAGGCCGCCCCAGATGGCAATCAGCAGGCCGCCCAGCAGCATACCGGTGGAAAAAACAACTTCCAGCGCCGTCAGATACCAGACCTGGCTGCCAAAACTGCGCGCCACCTGCAGGGGCGGCAGAAAAGCAGCGGGAGATATCCAGACGAAAAAGCTGGCAATAAAGATAAAAAAGGTTTTCATGAACGGGTGACGGTTAATGTAGGCAAATCCCTGCCGCAAATCGGAAAAATAACTCAGGGGCTGCTCTTTTTGTGCTTTCCCGTGCAGCGGAATTTTAAGCAATGTGGCAAGAGTTATAATGGCAACGGCGGCGGTAAGCACGTCCAGAAGAAAAATAAATTGCATTGTGGCCAGGGTCAGGAGCAGGCCACTGACCAGGGGGGAAACAAAACTGATTACAGCCTGGATACTGCCGTTAATCCCGTTTACCCTGGTAAGTTTACCCTGCGGCACAACCTGGGGCAGGATAGCCCCCACGGCCGGCGTCTGAATGCCTGTTCCCACCGCACGGGCTGCAGCAACAAACAGAAGCAGCCAGGTGTAATCATACCCGTAAGCAAAAAGGAGGGCCATAGCCAGGGTCACAACGGCAATCAGGGCATCCGACAGGATAATTATCACTTTGCGGCTAAAGCGATCGGCCCACACACCGGCAAACGGTGATATCAGAAAAGCAGGAATAAAGCCACAAATAATAAATAAGGACATCATGATACCTGATTTTGTGTTTAGGGCAATATGCCACATGATGGCATACTGCACCAGAGACGAACCGAATAAAGACAGCGTCTGGCTGGCCAGAAAAGAAAAAGCATTGCGCCGCCATGTTTTTTCCCCTTTTGTCATCTTCCCACCCTTACAGCAGAAAACCCTGCGAATGAAATTTATCTTTATCTGCAGTATGCCTTTTTCAAACTTTGTTGCAAGCACCTGTTTCCGTCTGAAAATCTGTCAGACAGCAAGCATATACAGATTCATATTTCAGCTTACATTAAAAACAAGGATTTTACAAGGAGAAAATTTGCAGCTCTTCCCTTAAATACCG
>DUUE01000264.1 GCA_012841735.1 Bacillota bacterium
CGCTTTTTCCACCAAGGCAAACATCTCCGTTCTGCGCTCTTTGGCGGAAAACAAATATGTGACCCGGATCTGGTATGATGAGGAAATCCATGCCGTGCTGGATACGGCAACACCGGCCGTTTTGGGCGAGGACTGCCCGGGGCAGCATGATGTCACCGGCAGGGGTGTTACTATTGCCGTCCTTGATACGGGTATTTATAATCATCCTGACTTGCAGGGCAGGATAATAGCTTTTTGTGATCTTGTCAATAACAAAAAAAAACCCTATGACGACAACGGCCACGGCACACATGTGGCCGGCTGCGCGGCGGGCAGCGGCCTGGCTTCCGGCGGGCTCTATGCGGCTCCGGCTCCCGAGGCGGATCTCGTCGGCATTAAAGTGCTGAACAAATCCGGTTCCGGCCTGCTTTCCACCGTTATTGAAGGTATTCAGTGGTGCCTGCAGCATAAAGAAAAATATCGGATCAGGATTATTAACCTTTCACTGGGCACTAAAGCGCTGCTTCCCTATGAAGATGACCCGGTGTGCCTGGCAGCTGCAAGGGCCTGGGAAGCAGGCATTCTGGTCTGTACTGCCGCAGGCAACAGCGGTCCGGAACCCGGTACCATAAATTCTCCGGGTATTCACCCCGGTCTCCTGACAGTAGGTGCGGCAGCAGAAAATACGGGTGCAAGCGGCGCCGGGATTGCTGTTTTTTCCAGCCGCGGCCCCGCTCCGGGCGGTTTGGTCAAACCCGACGTAGTGGCACCCGGCGTGAGCATCACCGCCCTGCGTTCCCCGGCTTCTTTTCTGGATAAACAACAGAAAAGTTTCCGTGTCGGCAAGTACTATTTTAATCTCTCGGGAACCTCAATGGCGACACCCGTCTGTGCAGGCGTGGCGGCGCTGCTGTTGCAAAAAAATCCTGCACTCACACCCGGGCAGATCAGGGAACTGCTGCGTGACACTGCTTTGCCGCTGGCCGGTTACGGGGAAAATGATCAGGGCAAAGGTATGATCAATGCCGCCCGGGCATTGGCGTATCTGCAGCACAGCTAAAAGACCGCCATGTGCGGTTTTTTTACTGCTTCCCTTCCAGTTCTTTCACTTTATTGCTGAACCAGGCAGTATGCAGGTCCTCGTCAATCAGGTTGCCCCATAAAAGTTTAAAGAGATCGCTGTCGCCTCCTGCGCGCACAATAAAATCCTTATAATCCTTCATGGCTTTTTCTTCCAGTTGAATGTTGGCTTTCAGCAATGCCACGGTTCCGGCGGTACCGGTGGCCAGTCCGGCAACGGACCCGGAAAAAGGTCCCATCATTTCGCCGAACTTGCCGGGGGTGCCGCCCAGTTCAATTATTTTGGCACGTATATTTTCAACATGCCCCTGCTCTACCTCCGCCACCCGCTCAAGCGCTTTCCGGATATACAGGTCGTCTACCTGGCGGCTCTGCATCCTGTAAAGATGAACCTGGTTTATTTCCAGGAGATAAAACCAGTTCAGTTTTTTTAGTATTTCCGCTTTCTGCATGTTATTGCCCCCAAAAAGTAAGCAGTAAGTTTACTATTCCCCTTCCGTCCAATTTTATCAGTAAACCTTTTTCTTTTCTCTTGATTCTGTTATAGTAAAGACTAGAAAAGCTGTTTACAGGCGGAGCGGCCCGGCTGGTGCCCGGGAGTAAAACAAACTGTTTAAACGGCACTTTCTGCAGATAGAAAAAATAAAACAAACTGGGATGTGAGCAATGGAAATTAAGTCTTTCAAGAAACTGAAACTTTATGGTTTTAATAACCTGACAAAATCTTTAAGCTTTAATATGTATGACATCTGTTATGCCAAAACACCGGCAGACCGTCAGGGTTATATAGAGTATATTGACGAGCAGTATAATGCGGACAGGCTGACAATGATTCTGACCGATGTGGCCAAAATAATCGGCGCCAACATTTTAAACATTGCCAAGCAGGATTATGATCCCCAGGGGGCAAGTGTGACCATTCTTATTTCTGAAGGTCATGAATATGCCGAAAACTCGCAGCATGAATCACCCGGTCCCCTGCCCGGGGCGGTTCTCGGCCATCTTGATAAAAGTCATATTGCTGTCCACACTTATCCGGAAAGTCATCCCGACGACGGTATCAGTACATTCCGCGCCGACATTGATGTCTCCACCTGCGGGCATATCTCGCCGCTGAAAGCACTGAATTACCTTATTCACAGCTTTGAATCCGACATTATGACCATTGATTACCGTGTCCGTGGTTTTACCCGTGATGTCAGCGGGAAAAAGTATTTTATTGATCACAAAATCAATTCCATACAAAACTATATCCCCGGCAGCACGAAGGAAAAATACCAGGCCATTGACGTTAATGTTTACCAGGAAAATATCTTCCACACCAAAATGATTTTAAAAGAATTCGATCTGGACAACTACCTGTTTGGTATTTCCAAGAAAGACCTGTCCGCGGGGGAAAGGCGCCGTATCAGGCAGCGCCTGAGAAAAGAAATGCTGGAAATTTTCTACGGGCGCAATATTACCAAAGCATAAGAAAACATCTGGTAAAAAGGTGCAGGCAAACTACCCGCACCTTTTTAACCCAATCTTCGCGAACGAAAAAACTAACTGTTATCTTCACGCACTTCAACTTTCAGTACATATTTTGCCCCCGGATCCAGGACCCTGGCCAGTCTTGCCATGCGGTTGGCCGCACTGTGGCCGTCAAAAAGACCGCTGATGGCCAGGGAAAAAGTAACTGCCTCTTCTGTGCGTACCGCCGGCAGTGTGACGTTTTCTGCCGGTACCAGTTCAATGGCGGTTTCCGTCTTCCCCCGGTCTTCAGCCATGGAGCCGGCAGGAACCGCAGCGGTCGCGGCTTCCACAGCGGCCCTTTTAGGCCGCCTGCCCCGTGGCTTTGTTTCAATTCCCAGGTTTTTCAGAATTTCGCTGTAAAATTTTTTGCGTGAAACTTTCATGTCCCGGATAATATTATTGGTGCCAATCTCCTCACGCCATTTGGTCATTAAAACAACCTGTTTCTCAATAGGTAACTCTTTGAATTCCTCATACGGTAATACCTGATCTTCGTACATATTATAAACTTTCACCTCGCTGTTCCCCATATATTCTTTTTTTGCTTTACCACGTAAAAAATCCACCGGTGTCCTGACCGGCCCGGTGCGCCCGGTGCGGGAGACCCGGCCACGTACGCCGCTTAAAAGTTTCTTGCTTGTGGTAGAATGAAATATTAATTCCGCCTCTGTTGGCCTGTCACCAGGATAAATCTCCTCACTCATTCTCTCACCTGTTGCTTCAGTTGTCTTTATATTATGGCACCATACCTGTTTTTTATGCCTCGGGTTACACTTATTTCTTAAATTATTAACAAAAGTAACACCGGAAACAAACCGGCGTTACTTGAACGCAATCTCCTCCATCTGTACCCTGCTGCAGACGTCTGCAGCCTTTTACATGCTGAAGGGATGCTGCTCACCGCGGGAGCGGTAAGGTACCATCCAGGGTGCCGTTACCACATCCTGTTCATCCATCGCCCGGCGGTACATCAATTCATAATATTCCCTGAGCATGCGCGTGGCGGAAAATTTAAAATGGGACATGTCAATGCTGGCGCGCATCATTTCCTGCCAGCGTTCCCTGTCATGGTAAAAAGTTGGCATTACCTCGTCAAAAAGGACTTTATAAAGGGCCTGCAAATCATGCATATTTTGCACATGTGGATCCAGGTCGCTATGGTGGACGTCCAGCAGCCAGCCCGAGACGCCGTGCTGCGGCCCTTCGCCCACCCAGCCGTCCACTACGCTTAAATTCAGGACACCGTTCATGGCGGCTTTCATGCCGGAAGTGCCGGATGCTTCCAGCGGCCGCAGCGGATTGTTGAGCCAGACATCGCATCCCTGAACCAGCAGCCGGGCAATCTCCATATTGTAATTTTCCAGAAAGACAACTGCATCTTTGTATTTCCTGTCCATCATGACCAGGTCGCGGATGATACGCTTGCCTTCATGGTCATCGGGGTGGGCCTTGCCGGAAAAGACAAGCTGGAGTTTCCCCTCCTTCAGCAGCGGATCGATAACTTCGGAATTGCGGAAAATCAGGTCACCGCGTTTATATCCCGCCGCCCTTCTGGCAAAACCGACAAGCAGCGCATCAGGGTTGAGGTTGGCGTCAGTATGCTGCCGCGCATAAGCAATCAGATCCTGTTTTGCTTTCAGATGCGGTTTTATGAGGTCGCCGCCGTTTCTGAAAGCGCGATAGATATCCTGTGACTGCCAGGTGGGAACATGCACTCCGTTTGTAATGGAAATTATGGGGCCCGTCCCGGAGACATGCCGCCACATGGCCCGTGCCGTATGCCCGTGCAGGTTGGAAACCGCATTGGCTATGGTACACAGGCGCAGGGCTGCTTCCGTCATATTAAAGGGATCCCCGCCCAGACGGACCATTTCTTCATAATTCAGGCCGTTATAGGCCCCCATTTCCTGTAATTTGCCGTGGTCATGCTTTTCATTACCCGCTTCCACCGGTGTATGAGTGGTAAAGACCACCAGCCTCCGGGTGGCTTGCCATGCCGCTTCAAAGGACATACCGGACTCCATTTTTTCCCTGATCAGTTCAATGCCGGCCAGCACGGCATGCCCCTCGTTAAAATGATAAACATCCACTTCAATATTCAGTGCACGCAGCAGGCGGACACCGCCTATGCCCAGCACTATTTCCTGGGCAATGCGCGCTTCCGTTCCCCCGCCGTACAGAGTCTCTGTGATCCAGCCGTTTTCACTGCCGGGGAAATTTGTGTCCAGCAGATACAAAGGCGCATTGCCATATTCATCCACCAGGCGGACCCGGCAGGTAACATTCCTGTCTTTCACCTGTACGGCTACGGTTATTCCCGTATCCTTGACAAAGTCGTAGTCATAATTGGGATATAAATCATACGGCCAGCCGTCTTCACCGATATACTGCTCTGTATAGTCGCGCCGCCAGAGAATACCTATGCCTATCAAGGGCAGGTTCAGGTCCGCCGCCGCTTTCAGGAAATCACCGGCCAGGATACCAAGGCCGCCGGCATAAATGGGAAGTTTTGCGGTCAATCCGTATTCCATGCAAAAATAAGCAACCCGTGGCAATTTCCCGTGGTCTTTCAGCATTACAGTTCATCACCGTCCACTTTTTGCGTTCCTGTTTATTTTGCAGTTGGCTGCCCCGGAATATACTTTGACGGCAGAAAACGCGTTTGACGTTTTTTGGCCAGCTGTATCTGGAAAAATATTACGGGGGGGAATCATGATGACAATCTTTGCCCTTATCCTGGCGATTGTCTGCTTTTTGCTTGGCCTGGCCGGCACATTCCTGCCGGTTTTGCCGGGTGCCATTCTTATTTATGCCGGCATGCTGGTGTACGGCCTGCTGACCAGGTTCACTTCCCTTGATGCTACTTTTTTCCTGTTGCAGGCACTGGTACTGCTGCTTGTTTTTGCCGTCGATTTTCTGGCAACGGCAGTGGGAACAAAACGCTACGGCGGCGGGAAAGCGGCAGCCTGGGGCGCCGCCCTCGGCATGGTGGCCGGCGTTATTTTTTTCGGTCCCTTTGGTCTGGCGGCGGGTCCTTTCCTGGGGGCGGTTGCGGCCGAAATGTTTTTCGGCAATAAAACAGCCGACCAGGCGTTCCGTGCCGGTTTTGGCACTCTCATCGGCCTGGTCGGAGGTACTGTTTTGAAATTGCTCCTGGAACTCCTGATGATCGTGTATTTCTTTCTTGTCATCTGATACCGGTCCCGGTCAAGATAAGTTCAATACGGTTTA
>DUUE01000101.1 GCA_012841735.1 Bacillota bacterium
AATACGGCCGGCAGGGCGTGGAAAGTCAAAAAAGCATTGCCGACGGCAGTTATGCCGCAGCTGAACAGAAACTGATCCGCACGGCACATCTTGCCATGGACGTGGAAAACATGGAAACTGCTCTTGCCGCCATTACAGACATGGCCAAAGCGGCGGGTGGCTATCTTGCCAAGTCGTCGGTATACGGTACGGATGAAATGCGCAGGGCGGAAATGAGTGTCAGACTTCCGGCTGAGAAGCTGGAACAATTTCTCGCAGAAATTAAAAAGCTGGGCAAAGTCAGAAGCAGTTCCACCGGCGAAGATGATGTGACGCTGCACTATGTGGACCTGGAAGCCAGAATACGCAACCTGGCAAGGCAGGAAGAAAGGCTGCTGGCGATTCTGGAACGGGCGGAAACGGTGGAAGATATTTTGCGCATTGAAAGGGAGCTTGCCCGCGTACGGGGCGACCTGGAAGCGCTGACGGCAGAGTTTCGCTACCTGCAGGACCGTGTGGATTATGCCACGGTGCAACTTTCCCTGACGGAATCACTTGCCGCCAGCCAGACAGTAACAAGCTCCGGCTTAAAAGGTGTCTGGCAGCGGGGTATAAACGGCCTCGTCCGTTCAGTCAACGGATTGATCAGCGGTCTGGGCAATCTCATCGTCTTTTTGCTCAGCGCCCTGCCCTTTCTGGTGATAATTGTTTTGGTGGCCATACCTGTCTTGCGCCGCCTGCGCAAAAACAAAAACAATTCACCGCCTGACAGCCTGTAGGGAGGGTCTGTATGGCTGTGCTGCCTGCCATAACAATTGCTTTTGCCGCCGGCATTCTGCTTGCAGTCCGGGTGCAGGTGCCGGAGGCGGCAATTATGGTGTTTTGCCTGGCAGCTTTGTTTACCGCCGTCTGTCTTTATCTGTTACAAAAGAAGCCTGCTGCCGCGGTGCTTCTTTTGCTTTTTTGCGGCCTGGGAATGCTTTCCTGCAGGCTGAACAGCCTGCAGCTGACGGCCCCTTTGCAGCCTGTGGCCGGCAGGAATGCGGTTTTCCGCGGTCATATCTGTGAAGTGCTGCCGGCGGAGGCGGGCAGGCTCAGCTTCGGTTTTTATGTGCAGGAGGCTTCCGCCGGCGGGCGGACAGTACCCGTGCGCGCTGTTGTCCGGGCGTCACTTTATGCAGCGCCGGAAGGATTTGTCCCTGCCTATGGCCTGCCGCTGCGCCTGCGGGGAATCATCCGCCTGCCCTCCGGGCCGCGCAACCTGGGCGGGTTTGATTATGCCCTTTACCTGGCGGCCAAAGGCTGCGGCGGTGTGCTCACCGTCACACCGGGCACGGTGGAAGTGCTGCCGGGCCGGTGCGGCAACCCGCTAATTGCTTTTTTTACCCACTTACGCAGCCGTGCCCTCTCGCTGTTTGCGGCATACCTCCCGCCGGCGGAGGCAGGCCTTGTCTCCGGCATGGTCCTGGGACAGCCTGCCGAGGTGGAGGAGGCTGCAGTCCAAGTTTACAGGCGGCTGGGGCTGGCCCATCTGTTGTCCGTTTCCGGCCTGCATGTAGGTTATGCTGCCGCCTGGGCGCTGTTTGTTTTTTCTCGCCTCTGCGGGCGGCGTTTTGCCCCTGTGTCATATCTGCCGGCGGTGGCGGCAGTTGCCTGTTATGCCCTCCTGGCCGGCGGCAAGCCGCCCGTCTGGCGTGCTGCCCTGACATTTTTGCTGGCACTGTGGGCACGGCAGGCCGACAGGGAGAAAACAGGGCTGCAGCTTTTGGCCGGCAGCGCCCTGGTATTGCTTCTGGTGCGGCCGCTGTGGCTTTTTCAGCTTTCCTTTCAGCTGTCATATGCCGCCACGGCCGGGATTCTGCTGCTCTCGCCCCGCCTGCAGCCGTTTTTTGTCCGCCTGCCGCGTCCCGTGGCCGGGCCGCTGGCCATTGCCCTGGCGGCACAACTGGCGCTGCTGCCCCTGCAGGCGGAATATTTTGGCTACTTTTCTCTCCTTTCTGTCCCGCTGAACCTGCTTTGTGTCCCGCTGGCGGGTGTGGTTATCGGCCTGTGCCTGTGCGCTCTTTTGGCCGGCCTGTTGTGGCTGCCCCTGGCGGCCCCGCTGTGCTGGGCTGCACTGCCCCTTGTGACGTTTTTAGACCGCCTGCCCCGGCTGCTTGCCGGGCTGGAAGGTGCTGTGCCGGCTTTTCCTGCCCTGCCTCCGCTCTGGTGGGCTCTCTACCTGGCAGCCCTTTGCTTTTTGGCAAGCGGTCGC
>DUUE01000447.1 GCA_012841735.1 Bacillota bacterium
AAAAATTACCAGCAGCAGCAACGCCAGGCCGAAAAACATGGGATAACCGTTAGTACCGCGCAAAAGTCCCAGTGCTTCCAGCTGCTCCAAATGCCTTTTGGTAACAATTTCCCGCTCCTGAATAATAACCGTTCCTTCCAGGATGCGCACCGGCTCCACCGCATCCCTGGCAGCTTGCCGTGCCTGGGCGGTAGCTTCCTCATTGTAAATCATATTCGCTTCAATCACAGCCTCCGCCAGGCGGACCATTACCCTTTTTTGGTCCTGGTCAAAAATGAGGAAGCTGATTTCCTGGGCGGCCTGGCGGCGCGCCGTTTCCACTCCCGCGGGCTTGGCACCCTGTTGCAAAATAGCCTGCACTACTTCCAAAAGCTGCACCTGCATGTCCTCAAGATCTATAACCCGTGCTTCGAGCAAAGAGACTGCCAGCGGCTCGTTGAGCTCGATTTCCACTTCCTTCATTAGCCGTGCAACTTTTATTTCCTGTTCCAGTTCCAATGCCCGGATTTCACGCACTTTACGGAAAAAAGCACCGATACGTTCTTCTGCACGGCTTAAAACAGTGGGATCGTAATCAAATGATTCGGCCACCGCCTGGGCTGCCTGCTCCCGCCGTCGCTCCGTTTCATAATGGTCCACAGCGTCCCATTCCGCTACAATTCGCCGCGGGCTGGGATTGCCCAGGGTTAAATCAAGCCGGTTTGACAGCAGGCTTAAATAAAGCAAGCCCAAAATAAGCAAATAAAAGAGCAACATCAGCGTAATCCGTTGCCAGCGGGGACTTCGTGTCAAAGAGGGCAGTCTTGCAGTTGTTTTCTGTATGTTTAAAGTCATAATTACTCACTCCGCTCCTGCTCATACAAAGCATAAGCCCGTATGATCTTCTGGACCAAAGGATGGCGCACAACATCCTGGTCAGTCATATGAACAAATTCAATGCCGTCAATATCCTTCAAAATGTCTTGCGCTTGCAACAGCCCCGAATAACGGCCGCGAGGCAGGTCAACCTGTGTCACATCCCCGGTAATTACTGCCCGGGAATTAAAGCCCAGCCTGGTCAGAAACATTTTCATTTGTTCCGCAGTAGTGTTCTGGGCTTCATCCAAAATAATAAAGGAATCGTCAAGGGTGCGGCCGCGCATATAAGCAAGGGGAGCAATCTCAATCATGCCTTTTTCCAAATATGTGCGGTAAACATCCGCCCCTAGCAGGTCGTATAAGGCGTCATACAACGGGCGCAGGTAAGGATCCACTTTTTCTTGCAGATCTCCGGGCAAAAAGCCCAGGCTCTCCCCCGCTTCCACCGCAGGGCGCGTTAAAATAAGGCGCTGGACAGCCCGTTCCTTCAAGGCTTTTACCGCCATGGTCATAGCCAGGTAAGTTTTCCCGGTCCCGGCCGGCCCGATACCGAAAACAATATCACTTCTACGGATTGCATCCAGATAATTTTTCTGCCCCAGGGTTTTGGGTTTAATTTTTTTGCCGCGCGGTGTGACAAACACTATGTCGGCAAAAAGGCCGCGCAAACGCCCAGCTTGTCCGGCACGGATTACTTCAATGGCATATTCAACAGCAGGGACAGTAGGGAACTGTCCCTGCCTGATCAGACACAATAATTCATGAAAAAGCAGGGTAACCTGCCGGACATCTTCAGGCTCTCCCTCCACAACCAAATCATTGCCCTGCGGGAAAATACGTACATTAAAGTAGCGATCCAGCAGGGTAAGATGCTGGTCAAACTTCCCCAGCAAATGCTGCATCTCATCATTATTTTCCACGGAAATAACGCTATGTTCCCGTTTGTCTGTCAAATTCAGTTTTCGCCTCCGTTGTTTTTAAACTCTGGCACAGCAATATTCTCACTGGTTTCCAGGATACAGCGAACGGCAACAATATCCGGGCTTCCCGTTTCACCTTCTGTCAACTGCTCGGCTTCCACAGTTTCCCCCGCCGGCAGTTGCAGTTCAGCCAGCGTTTTCGCCCGTCGTACGGCCAGGGCAAATGCTTCGTCACGGGAAATTTCCCGTTTTTCCAGGTATAATACTTCGTAACAAGTTTCAGTAACAAGTTCGACAGGGAAACGAAGAATCCTTTCTAACAACCGTGTTGAAACAATTTCCCTGTCATAATCTCTGTAAGGAACAGTGGAACGCCCCACCTTGAGGACGGGCTGGCCGTCTACCAGCAGCGTCCAGGATGAGATCCTTTTCCCGGTGCGAACATGTATTGTGTCTATTAGGGAGGCTTCGCCGTAGCCTTCATACCAGACACGGGCAATAACCTCGCCCCGTGCCCGGACCGGGATAGGCTCCTTACCGGCAGACGGTTCACCCCAGGGCGTTTCCGGCCGCAGGACGCCTTCTATCAGCACCTGTCCCCGCCTTACCGTGTCACCCGGTTTGACCCGGGCTTCACCCATAATCACCAGCACATCCGTTACCAGGCCGTCCTTGGCTGCCACCAGGTCCGCCGGGCCCTGCAGCTCCAGTTCAGGCTGCTTTGCTTCGACCACTTTGATAATCAGCCTGGTGCCTTCCAGCTGCAAGCCGACCCATTCCAGCTTCGGCTCGGCAATCAGCATCCTGTTGGCCACAGCATCCGTATCCAGTCTCTCTTTCAGGAGACCGCGGTAGGCGCCCGCCTCCCCGGCCAGGTTAAGGATATAGTCTG
>DUUE01000144.1 GCA_012841735.1 Bacillota bacterium
GAGCCCGGACCTGCGGGAGGAAATCTGCCGGAAAGCAGTAGACCTGATGAGGGCCATCGGCTATACGACGGCAGGCACGGTAGAGTTCCTGTTTGACTCGGCCACACAGAAATATTACTTCCTGGAAGTAAACACCCGCCTGCAGGTAGAGCACGGTATTACCGAGCTGATAACCGGTCTGGACATTGTGGGGATTATGATTGATGTGGCCATGGGCAAAAAACTGCCTTTTACACAGAATGACATTCATCCCAACCGCTGGGCACTGGAAGCCCGCCTGAATGCGGAAGATCCCAGGACCTTCAACCCTTCGTTCGGCCAGCTGACCCGTCTGGCGGAACCGCACGGGCCGGCGGTCAGAATCTCCTCCGGTGTGTATGAGGGGGCCGATATCCCTCCGTTCTATGATTCCCTGCTGATGCTGATTATGTCATCCGGGGCTGACAGGGCGGATGCCATCCGCGTGATGGACCGGTGCTTAAGCCGCAGCCTGCGGGTTGAAGGCGTCAAAACCCTGGCGCCGCTGCTTTTAAGTATTGTCCGTCACCCGGCGTTTATCAGCGGTGAATTTTCCACCCGTTTTATTGAGGAAAACCTGGATGACCTCATTTCCACTTTTATTGAAACGGATGATGAGGACGAAGCTTTGAAAGTAGCCAGGTATGTGGCCAAGGTTTCGGCGCTTGGCCCCCAGAATTGGATGTAAAGGAGAAGTCAGATGAACGACGCTGTATTTGTTACTCCAGCCATGACGCCGCGCGAGATAGTGGCGCGCGTCCGTGCCCTGCCCGGGGTGTGCTTTACATCTACAGGGATGAGGGATGCCGGCCAGTCCGATTATAAAAACAGACTGCGCTTTTTTGACCTGGCCACACTGGCGCCGCATTACAATGAAATGGGACTTTTTAGCGCCGAATGCCACGGCGGTGCACGCTGGCATGTGGGGATTATGAACCGCCGGGAAAGCCCGTTTAAGGAGATCAGCCGCCTGCGGGAGAAAATGCCCAATGTCCTGCTGCAAACGCTGATCAGGGAAACAAGTCTCTGGGGATACCGGCCTTATCCCCGCAACATCATAGAATATGTGATTCGCAATGTGGATATCGATGTCTGGCGCTGCTTTTCTTTTCTTAATGACATTCGCAATATGCGCCTTGTGGCGGAAATTATCATGGAACGCGGCAAGCTTTTTTCGCCTGCCATCTCTTTTACCCAGGCCGACTGGGCGGATGATGCCTACTACCTGAAAGTGGCCCGGGAGATTGTAGATCTCTGCGGCGGTACGGATGAAATAATTCTTGTGATTAAAGATATGGCCGGCGTGGGCAGCCCGGCACGGATTACCACGCTGGTGGATACCATTAAGCAGGCTTACCCGGAGCTGGTAATCCAGTACCACCGCCATGCCACTGACGGTCTTGCTCTGCCGGCACTCCTGGCCGCAGCCCGGGCCGGTGCCAAAATCCTGGATGTGGAGGAAGATTCCCTGACTCGTTTCTACGGCCAGCCCCCCATATTAAGCGTGCAGGCTTATCTGGAAGAATCGGGCATCCCGGTTCACCTGAACCGGCCCGCAGCCGAGGCGGCCGTCCAAAAGGTGCGGGAATGGATCGGCCAGTATCACTGGGCGGAATCTCCCTTTAAAGGCCTGGATCACGGCGTCCTGCAGCACAGAATGCCGGGCGGGGCCTTCCCCAGTTCTTTCGAGCAGGCGGAAAAAGGCGGGTTTTTACACCTGATGCCCGCCATTCTCACAGTAATGTCCCTGTATAATAAAATAGTCAGCTATTTTGATGTCACTCCCGGGTCCCAGATTACCTGGACCACGTGCAGCGGCATTGTCAACAAGTATGCCAAGGAAAAAGGGGATGCGGGTGTGGCGCACCTGATCTGCCTGCTGCGCCGTTTTGTTGAGGAAAAAGGGCAGGATTTCGCCTCGCTGGAGCCGGCTGAGCAGAAGGAACTTCTGCGACTGTTCCGCAATGCTCCCGGGGATTTTAAAAACCTGCTGCTTGGCCATTACGGCAGGCTGCCCATGGGCTGGCCGGCCGAATGGGTTTACCGCAGCGCCTTCGGGAAAGACTGGCAGGAAGCGCTGGCCAACAGAGAAGAAGAATCGCCGCTGGATA
>DUUE01000250.1 GCA_012841735.1 Bacillota bacterium
CAAGTGTAATTATCTCGCCGGGCTTAAGCCTGGCCGTGGCAATCTCCAGGGCGCCCACAGTGTTTTCGGCGGTGGTGACCAGGCTGTGGTCGCCGCCCGGCAGATACCCCAGGTTAAACATGACGGCGCTGAGCGGAGCGGGAGGCCACTTGGCACTGTCTTCATGGCCGGCATGGACCAGCACCGCTCTCTCCAGCAGGCCGTGCTGCATGAGCCTTTCTTTTGTGGCGGTTATGGCTTGCTCCTGAATGTCGAAAGCATAAACCCGCCCCGTGGCACCGACCAAGTCTGCCAGAAAAACAGTGTCATGGCCGTTGCCGCAGGTGGCATCCACTGCCGTTGAGCCTTCCGTAACCGCCGCGGTCACCAGTTCACGGGCAAAAAGCAATGCTTTTTTCAAAATATCCTCTCCCGGAGACAACCTGCCGGCAGTCTAACCGGCAGGTTTTTTCTGTGCCTGCTCTTTCTCGCTGACATACAGTTGGCCGTCAGTATCAATACTGGCAAAAAGCACATCCTTAATGCTGTTTATGCCATTTTTTCTCACTTCTGCCACAAGCCAGGATTCGTCCCGTCCCAGCTTCTCCAGATTGCGGAAGTGGATATGACCGTCAAAGATCAGCGGGGTTGGCATGCCTTCTTCTTTGACGGAAAGCCCCAAATCTTCCGGCGTCACGGGACGCTTGCTGCTTTTCAGCAGCACGCTGAGTTCGCCTGATGTTTCCAGGACGGCATACTGCACATCGGCGATATTGGCCACATCTTTTTCCCGCAGCTGGCCGAGCAGGTCGGAAACATTGTAGCGCAGCTTGCGCAGTTCCTTTTCCATGATTTTGCCGTTGGCAATTACGATGGTGGGCGCACCGTCCACAAGTCCCCGGATGGTATGACTTTTCAGGCTGAGATAAGATAAAAAGATTTCCAGTGCAACAAGGGTAAAAATAGGTACAAGCCCTTCGTGCAGGGGCATATCAATATTTTCCATGGACATGGCCGCCAGTTCGGCTATCATAATGGCCACCACCAGGTCAAAGGCGGAAAGCTGCCCCACTTCTCGCTTGCCCATGATACGGACGGCCGCCAGCACCGCCAGGTAAAGCAAAACTGTCCGGTAAAACAATTCCCACGCCACAGCAGTTCACTCCCCGTAAAGATGTCATGGTAATAGCTTTACCGGGAAAAGCTGCATTATGCCGGGGGAAGATTCTACTGTGCACGCAGTGTTTGCAGCAGCTCCTGAAAATCTGCCGGCGGCTCGCTGGTAAATTCCATGTAACGCCCCGACCCCGGATGGACAAAACCAAGCAGCCGCGCATGCAGCACCTGTCCGTTTGCGGAGATGCGCTGCTTTTTATAGCCGTAGACAGGGTCTCCCACCACAGGGTGGCCGATGAAGGCAAGATGGACACGTATCTGGTGTGTCCTGCCCGTCTCCAGGCGCAAAGCAACATAACTGTAGCCGGGCAGAATTTCCAGCACCTCAAAATGGGTCACCGCCCGCCGGCCTTTTCCTTCCGGGACGACGGCCATTTTTTTGCGTTCTTTGGGGTGCCTGGCAATGGGTGCATCAATGGTCCCCCGGCGGACGGAAAACTCACCGTGGACAACAGCCACGTATTCACGGGTGATGCTGTGGTCCTTGAACTGTTTGGCCAGCGCCAGGTGCGTCCTGTCGTTTTTCGCCACCACCAGCACGCCGGAAGTGTCTTTGTCCAGCCGGTGGACAATACCGGGGCGTTTTTCACCGCCAATGCCGGAAAGGTCCCGGCAGTGGTGCAGAAGTGCATTGACCAGCGTGTTTTCAACATGCCCGGCAGCAGGGTGGACGACTACTCCCTTCTGCTTGTTTAGTACCAGGAGATCGCTGTCCTCGTAGATAATCTCCAGTTCCATCTCCTGCGGCACAACGGTTGAAGCCCGGGGGGCCGGCACATAAACTGTGAGTTCCTGCCCTTCCCGGACACGAAAGTTGGCTTTGCGGGCTGTACCGTCAACAAGGATTTGCCCTTCGCCGATTAATTTCTGTACCCGCGCCCGGGTTAACTCCGGCAGCAGCCGGGTGACCGCCAGGTCCAGGCGCTCCCCGCCAAGCTCTGCCGGGACGTTAAAAACATATTCCTTCATCTTCTCCTCCCCATTAGCCGCGGCACAAGCATTATGGCTGCAAGGGCGGCTGCCGCCCCGGCCAGGGCGGCCCCCTGGGCCAGGGTCAATACACCCCAAAAATCGTCCGTTTCCCGGAAATATTCTATGACAAACCGCAAGCCGCAGTAAAACAGGATAAACTCCAGAAAAAGCCGGCCGGAAAACCCGGGCCGCCTGCGCCGCAGGTGCAAAAGCAGGAAAAGCACAAGACCCGCCGCAGCTGCGTACAGCTGGGTGGGATGACGCGGTATCTTGTCTGTGGCGGCTGCCGGCAGTGCCCAGGGAAGCTCCGACGGCAAGCCGAAACAGCAGCCATTAAGAAAACAGCCGACACGCACCAGTGCATACCCGAGGGCAAGGAAAGGCACTGCCAGGTCAAGTATTTTGCCAGGCGGCAGGCCGTGGCGGCCCGCATACCAGAGGCCGGCGGCAGTACCTGCCGCCAGGGCGCCGAAAAAGGAGAAGCCGCCGAGGCGTAGATTGAACAATGAAAGCAGGTCGGCACGATAGGCGGGCAGTGCCAGCAGCACGTACAAAAGCCGGGAAGCGGCCAGGGCAACAACCATAACCCAGAGGGCAAGGTCCAAGAGTTTGCCTTGCGCCAGACCGCTTTTTCCCCCTGCCCGGACAAAACCAAGGGTGCAGAGGGCAAAGGCCGCCACCAGCATCACCCCGTATGCAGATACAGTGACACCGCCGAGGCGAAAGAAGACAGGAAACATCTTTTTTCCTTTCTTTTGGTGCAGCTCCATATTATTCTAACACAGCCGGGGCCCGGGGACAACTAATCGGGCAGCTGTGCTTTATATTCACTGTTGGCAATCCGGTCCGTATCTTCCACCGCCCCAATGGTTTCATCGCTTTCATCATTTGTTTCCCGCTCAAAGACATGAGGCAGTTTATTGTACTGGTCCACATCCTGCCAGGCGTCCTCCCCGTCATAGCCGGTATAATCTTTGTCCCCCAGATAAGAACGGGCAAAGGGTGGCATGAGATTCAGCTCCTCAATGGGCCGCTGCAAATCGTGGGTCTCCTCTTCCTTCTCCCGCTTGCAGTCAAGGCAGTATTCGGTATAGGGAACGGCGTCGAGCCGTTCCTCCGAAATCTGCCGGCCGCAGTTTTCACAGATACCATACGTGCCGCCGGCAATTTTGCGCAGCGCCTCATCCACTCTCTCCAGGAGCAGCAGGTTTTTTTCATGCAGTGAAATGTCCTTGGCCCGCTCATAATTTTCACTGGCAATATCGGCGGGGTGATTGTCTATCACCGACAGTTCCTGCGTGGCATCCCGCAGCCCTTCATGCTCCTTGCGCCCTTCAGCATATTCGGTCCGGGAGAGCAGTTTTGCCTTCATTTTTTCCAGTTGCACGCGGTGGCGTGTCCGGCTTGTTTCCACTTGTGTCCCTCCTACATGTTCTTCTGCACAATCTGTACCAGCTCGGCAATATAATCGCCGATGATGGGCAATTTCAGCACCACCAGCCGCTGCAGTACGGAAATGACAACGGCGGCGACAATGGTGGCGCCCAGGGCGGCCCCTACGCCGCGGCCGATTCCCCCCAGCAGGTTTAGCCAAAAAAAACGCAGCGGGTTGTTTAACAGTTCCATGTATTCGGCAATATTAAACTTGTCTATTTCCGCCAAAAGCCGGCCGACCTTGCGGTTCAGCCGTTTAAGCAGAAATTCATTGGTTTTTGACGGCCCTGCCACAGTTGTCGCCCCCTTTTCTTTCCCCTTTAGTTTTTATCATTTATAAAAATCTAAACACAAAGAAAAGACGCCGGCTTCGGAGCACGGCGTCCCGTAAGAGCAGTATTTTTATTTTGCGTCGTCCAGTTCACGGACGGTTGCGCTGCAGCGCGGGCAGAGAGTGGGATGGTCCGGGTCGCTGCCCCGCCCGGGATGGATCATCCAGCAGCGCTCACATTTTTCACCTTCCGCCACACTGACGGCCACTGCCAGGCCTTTTTCCGCCGGAATGCCTGCAGGCGCCTCTCCCGGTGCATGCAGCGTGCAGGCGGAAACGATAAAGAGTTCCGCCAGCCGGTCGACAAACGGTGCCAGGGCGGCGGCAGCATCCGCATCGGGATACAAATCCAGGGCGGCAGTCAGCGATGAGCCGATAGTTTTTGCTTTACGCGCTTCTTCCAGGCGGCGGGTAACCACTTCCCGGTAAGCAAGCATGCGCTGCCAGCTTGCGGCCAGTTCCTCATCCAGGTAGGCGGCATTAGCCTGGGGCCAGTCGGCCAGCTGCACCGATTCCTCTTCCTTCTGCGGGAGGTAGTTCCAGGCTTCTTCCGCGGTAAAAGTCAATACCGGTGCGATCAGTTTAATCAGTGTCACCAGGATTTCATACATGGCCGTCTGGGCGGAGCGGCGGGCCCGGGAAGTCCCGGGGGAAGTATAAAGCCGGTCTTTGAGCACATCCAGGTAGAAATTGGACATATCCAGCACGCAGAAATTGTGAATGGAATGGAAAACAACGTGGAAATCAAATTCTTCATACGCCGTGGTGACTTTCTGCACCAAAAGCTGCAGCATATGCAGGGCAAAGCGGTCCAGTGCATCCAGTTCCTCATACGGCAGGGCATCCTGCGCCGGGTTAAAGTCATGGCAGTTCCCCAGCATATAACGGATGGTATTGCGGATTTTGCGGTAGATTTCAGACAGTTGCTTGAGGATGTCCCTGGAAACACGCACGTCGCTCTTAAAATCGGAGGAAGATACCCAGAGGCGCAGAATGTCGGCCCCGTTCTCTTTGATAATGTTTTCCGGAGCAATGACATTGCCCAGGGATTTGGACATTTTCTTCCCTTCACCGTCCACCACCCAGCCGTGTGTCAGGGTTGCCTTATAAGGCGCCCGCCCCCTGGTGGCCACGGAGGTGAGCAGGGAAGACTGGAACCAGCCGCGATACTGGTCGGAACCTTCCAGGTAAAGATCGGCCGGCGAACGGAGATCGGGGTGGTTCTCCAGCACGCCCACATGGGTGGAACCGGAATCAAACCATACGTCCATAATATCCGTCTCTTTCCGGAATTCGGTGTGGCCGCATTCCGGGCAGGTTGTGCCGTCCGGCAGCAGTTCTGCGGCTGTCCGGGCAAACCAGGCATCGGAGCCCTCCCTGGCAAAAATGGCGGACACATTGGCAATGGTTTTCTCATTGATCAGTTCCTTATTGCAACGGGTGCAGTAGAAAATGGGAATGGGCACCCCCCAGACACGCTGCCGGGAGATACACCAGTCATGACGGTCTACAATCATGTTGTGAATCCGCTCCTGACCCCAGGACGGGATCCAGCGGACAGTTTTGATGGCTTCCAGGGCTTCCCTGCGGAAGCCTTCCACGGAAGCAAACCATTGTTCAGTGGCCCGGAACAGAACCGGGTTTTTACAGCGCCAGCAGTGCGGGTACGGGTGTTTGACAAAACTGAACGACAGCAGGGCGCCCGTGTCTTCCAGCGCCTGGGTGACGGCTTTGTTGCCCTCGTCATAATTCAGGCCGGCGAAGCGGCCCGCTTCTTCCGTAAAGCGGCCTTTATGGTCCATGGGGGCAAAAATCGTAAGCCCGTATTTCAGGCCCACTTCATAGTCTTCCTGGCCGTGCCCGGGAGCGGTATGCACGCAGCCTGTGCCGGCCTCCAGGGTGACATGCTCACCCAGGACCACCTGTGACGTCCTGTCATACAGGGGATGCCGGCAGACGACGCCTTCCAGCTCCCTGCCCCTGTAAGTTTCCTTTTTAGTATAGCCGGTAATTTTAAACGTTTCCATGACGCTGCCCAGCAGCTCTTCCGCCATAATCAGGTCACCGTGGTGCGGTGTGGCCACGCGGACATAGGTAAAATCGGGATGCAGGCAGATAGCCAGGTTGGCGGGAATTGTCCAGGGCGTGGTGGTCCAGATAACAAACCAGGTGTTGTCCGCAGCAGCAATTTTCCCCTTGGCGTCCACCACCTGAAAACGGACAAAAATGGAAGGGGACTTGTGCTCGTGGTATTCGATTTCCGCCTCCGCCAGGGCCGTTTCACAGTGGGGGCACCAGTGCACCGGTTTCAGGCCTTTGTAGATATAGCCTTTTTGCGCCATCTGACCGAACACTTCAATCTGCCTGGCTTCAAATTCAGGTTTCAGGGTGATATAGGGATTGTCCCAGTCCCCGCGCACACCCAGGCGTTTAAACTGCTCCCGCTGGATATCCAGGTAGCGCAGGGCAAATTCGCGGCAATGCCGGCGAAATTCCAGCGGCGACACTTCCGAGCGTTTCACAATGCCCGCCTTGAGCACCTGGTGCTCAATGGGCAGTCCGTGCGTATCCCAGCCCGGAACATAGGGCGCATCATACCCCTGCATGGTTTTATATTTAATAATAATATCTTTCAGCACTTTATTCATGGCGGTGCCCATGTGAATATCCCCGTTGGCATAGGGGGGTCCGTCATGCAGGATATACTTGGGGGCGCCCTGCCGGCGGGCTTTGACCTTGTGGTAAATTCCCGCCTCCTCCCATTTTTTCAGCTGTTCCGGCTCCCGCTGCGGCAATCCTGCACGCATGGGGAAATCTGTCTGTGGCAAATTCAGTGTCCCGGTATAATCTTTTTCTTGCATCATGCTACCTCCGTCTGATAAAAAAATAACCCGTCCTGTTGAGGACGGGATTTTTCCCGCGGTACCACCCCGCTAGCCGCAATTTGATTGCGGCCGCTTATTCCGGATAACGGTTCTCACCGACTGCGGCTACTAAAAGTTCACCTGTAACTCCCGGGTGATTTTCAACAAAGGTGCGCACCGGTTCCCACCAACCCCGGTTCTCTGCCGCGCCGGCCGTTTGTTTACTCGTCCCGTTCATTGCCTTTCAGCTGGTATTTTCTTGTCAGGGCCTGCAGCCGCTGCCTGTTTCTTTGGCGCATGCGGTGCAGGTAATACTACAAGTATAAACAAAATGGCTGCATGCTGTCAAGAAGGGAGCATGCAGCCGTTGCTTTTTCCTTTTTAAGCGCCTTTTCCCACTTCTTCTTCCTCAGGGGTTAACCAGTCTTCCATCTCCAGGGCGGCCAGCTGGGCTTCCACCAGCGAGCGGAAACGCATTTTATAGATTTGTGCCTGCTTGTAAAGCTCTTCATGCTCCGTCAGGATGCGGCTGGCTTTATAGCGGGCGTCCTCAATAATCCTGGCGGCATCTTTTTCCGCTTCCCGGCGGATCAGTTCCGCCTCTTTCGTGGCGCTGCGCTTCACGTCTTCCGCCGTTTCCTGCGCCACCACAATGGCATTATGTAATGTTTCCTCCAGCTTGTGGTAGTGGTTCAGTTTTTCCTTCAGCTGGGCAATCTGCTCCTTGGCTGCAATATTGTCTTTTATCAGTTCTTCGTAATCTTTGGCAACGCGGTTAAGAAATTCATCCACCTCTGAAGGAGAGAGGCCGCGGATGGAACGACTGAATTCTTTATTCTGAATGTCAATCGGTGTCAATGGCATTCTGCTTCACCCCCGATATTTTTCCGGCTTTTCCTATATTTCGCTGTAAAAACAATTAATCCTGCCTTTAGTAATGTTTTTTTAGCACAAGCTGCAGGCGGCCTTTTCTGCTTTCTCCCAGGATTTCCGCCACTTCCACCCTGCCCTTGCCGGCCACGGAAATGACATCGCCCGCTTTTACCGGAGCACTGGCATTTTTCGCCGCCTGCCAGTTCAGCTTGACATGCCCGGCTTTAATGGCCGGGGCCAGTTTGCTGCGGGAAATGCCAAAACCGGCGCTGGCCACCGCGTCCAGGCGCAGGCTGGCCACGGTAGTTCTGATTTCACGCGTCCGTGCCTCCGGCAGGATAAAGTCCTCTGCGGTAAGCTCTGCTGCCTCCAGCCTGTATTTGCCCGCTTCCCGCAGGTTTGTCAGAACAAATTCCTTAATTTCAGGCACCAGTATGATCTGGGCACTGCCGTCCGCCGCCACCAGAAGATCGCCGATTTTTTCCCGGCGCAGGCCCAGGCCCAAAAGGGCACCGAGGTAATCGCGATGGGACAGGCCTGCTGCCGCCGCTGTCGGTGTTGCTTTTATGAAGGCAACAGGGACGGCTGCCGCCGCCTGTTGTTGTTCCGCGGGAAAAACCAGGACACGCGCCCTTTCCGCGCCGGCATAGCCGCCCCAGGTAACCTGCTTGAAGCCTTTACAAAAGCTGACGACCCGGTCAGCCGTCCGCTGTCCAAAGGGATCAAGAAAATCCGTCACCTGCGGCTTGCCCGTTGCTGCCGCCGCCGCAATGCGGTCCAAAACCTGGGATGCTGTCAGCCGTTCCAGTTCCCCGGCAAAATGCTCCAAAATCTTTTCTTTTTCCATGAATGCCTCCGCGTAACATTAAAAAATAAGGCGCAGCAGGATGGAACGCACAAAACGCAGCAGAATCAGTAAAATCAGGGGCGACAGGTCAAGATAAACGGAACCCAGCTGAATGGGCGTCAGCACCCGCCGCAGCGGGGACAGGAGCGGCTCCGTTACGGCATAGACAAACTGCCGCAGCTTTAAGATGAAAGGGTGGGTACCGTACCCCAGGCGCAGCAGGGGAAAGATGATCCTGGCAATGAGCAGCCAGTAATAAATCTCAAAGAGCAGATCAAGCAAATAACGTAAATTATACCGCCAGAGCAGCATCGGCCTCCCCCCTATTCATCCGGCACTACCGTCATACCACGCTCATGCAGCTCCCTGCGGACTTCCGCACTGACTTCCACCTGGGCGGGAGCAAAGAGAAAGATCTGCTGGCTGACTTTTTGCATATTACCGTCCACCGCATAGGTTGCCCCTGAAATAAAGTCAATAATCCGCCGGGCCTCTTCTGTGGCTGTTTCTTCCAGGTTGACAAGCACGGGCTTTTTGTTTTTAATATGCAGCACAATGGCCTGGGCTTCGGCAAATTCCTTCGGTTTGGTAATTACCAGGCGCATACCGCGGTTGCCGCTGTGCAGGTTGAGGACCGCCCCCTTGCGCACAGGCTGCGGCCTGCCGGACGGGTAATCCTCAATAATTTCCTCTTCTTCCGTTTCCTCCACAAACCCCAAAAAATTCAACACTTTGTCCCAGATTTTTGGCATCTTTCTTCCCCCTTGTCAGGATCGTTCACCGAAAAGCAGGCTGCCCACACGGACAAGGTTTGCCCCTTCTTCCACCGCCACCTCGTAATCGGCCGACATGCCCATGGACAGTGTTTTCATCTTTACACCCGGCATGTCAATACTGCGGAAAAGCTCATACAGTGCACGGAAATACGGGCGGGAGTCCTCGGGGTCACTGACTGCGGGCGGGATGGCCATCAGGCCTTCCACCCGCAGGTGGGAAAGCTGCGCCACCTCCCGCAGAAAAGCGGGCACATCCTCGGGCAGCACACCGCCCTTTTGCGGTTCCCGGCCTACATTCACCTGCACCAGGACGCGTACAGGCTGTCCCGTTATCTCCGCCCGTGCCTGGAGCGCCGTCGCCAGTTTCCAGCGATCCAGGGAATGAATTAACGCAAATCTGCCAACCACATTTTTCACTTTATTTGTCTGCAGTTGCCCGATGAAGTGCCACTCCGCCTGCGGGAAACGCTTAATTTTCGGCAATGCTTCCTGGGCACGGTTTTCCCCGAACAGTGTCAGGCCGCAGGACATGGCCTGGGCAATAACTTCCGGCGGAACTGTTTTGGTTACTGCCAAAAGCTGTACCGCCTGCCCCCTGCCCCGGGCAGCCGCCGCAGCAATCTTGCTTCTGACACGGTCAATTCTTTCCGCCAGTGTGTTCATAGTCTCTGTCCTTCCTTCACCAGAACCGGATTGATAATGACTCGTGTGCCTGATCTTATGCCGTCAACAACAACCTGTCCCTCTTCCGCCGCCAGCACCTCCACGGCACGGTAGCGGACCAGCGACTCTTCCAGGGTAAAAACGCCCGTTTCCTCCCCGCCAAGCAGCAGTGCCCCGGCGGGCAGGACGATGCCCGTTACCTGCCCGGTCACAATTTTTGCCGCGACAAATCGGTCTGTAAAACAACCGGGGACTTCTTCCTGCACCGTCAGCACAAAAGTAAGCCTGTCCCCGTCTGTAAAAGTTTCCGCCACCGCAGCCGGAACGGCCTTCTCTGTATGCCCAAAACGGAGTTTTACCCTGCTGTTTTCTGCCAGTG
>DUUE01000240.1 GCA_012841735.1 Bacillota bacterium
AGCACCGCCCAAATGCCCTCCAAAGTTGCCAGCGGTGTCTTGTCCGCGCCGGGCGGCAACAGTTTCCATGCTTCCTCCAGCACTTCGGCGCCGCCGCGCAGGCCCGGCACCGCCAGGACGGCTTCGACGGCATCCTTGGCCAGCGGCAGTGACTGCACCAGTTCTCGCAGGGATACAAAATCCTTTTTACTGAAAAAATGCTTTATTTTTTCTCCATCCTCCGGCGCGAAGCCGTAAGCCGCAAGCAGGTTGTCAAGAAAGCCTACATGGCCCAGGCAGAGGGTAAAATCCAAAAGGCCTGCAGCCTGCAGCACCTCTGCCGCCAGGGCAACAATTTCTGCATCGCTTTCGGCAGTACCGGTTCCCAGCAATTCCACCCCGGCCTGTGTCAGCTCCCGCTGTTTGCCCTGCAGGCCGCCGGCATAGCGAAAAATGCTGCCGCCGTAACAGAGGCGTAAAGGTTTTGCCTCCTTGGCAAGGTGCGTGGCCGCCACACGGGCCAGCGGCAAGGTAAAATCGGGCCGCAGGACAAGTGTCCGGCCCCGCTCGTCGGGGAAGCGGTAAAGATTTTCCTCCAGGTCCGTTTTCATTTCAGTGTCAAAATTGACACTATACTCAAAAGCCGGTGTTGACACCTCCCGGTATCCCCAGCGGCTGATAATTTCCTGCATCAGTTCCTCCAGCTTCCTTTTCTGCCCGGCAAGGTCGGGCAGAAGGTCCCGGACGCCTTCCGGCGTCAATAAACGTTTTAATACTTCATTCATGCCGACACCCTCTTCTTTAATACGTTAAAGTGCTAACGTATTAAAATATACCATGGTCCGGCCTCCCTGTCAATCCTTAATTGTTCCGGTCTGCCAGTCATATTCGCGGTAAAGTGATTTCCCCCGCAAAGTCCTGAGTTTGCGGCCGGCGCCGGTAAAAAGACACAGCAACCTGTATAAAGCTTCCACTTTAGGATCCTTCAGGCAGTAAGAAAAGGAGAGTGTATTGCCGCGGTAGCGTCCCTCCGCCTTTAAGTCGGCTTCCGCTTTGGTCCCGGCAAAAGGCAGCAGTTTGCTCACCGGATCCACCTGGGCCAGGTAGGGACGGCCGGTTACTGCTTTCACCTGCTGCAGAAACTGGATATTTTCATTTAACTCGGCAAAAGTGGTTTTGCTGTCAAACATAATAAAGCCCATGGCCACAAATAAATCCAGTCCGGACAGGATCTCCAGCGCCCTCATGTTTTCCTCCACCGTGGCATCTTTCCGGAAGCGGTCCAACACGGACTGTGACCCCGATTCCACGCCGAGAAAGACTTTGCACAGCCCGGCCTGTTTCAGCAGGGAAAAAAGTTCTTTATCCACGTCAGTGACGCGGCACTCAATACTGAATTTAATCTTCCAGCCTTTTTGCAAAATGCCGCCGGCAATTTCCCGGGCACGCTCCCTCCCCCGGCCCTTGCCGCCGATAAAATTGGCATCATTAAAAGAGAAATTGCTTACCCCGTAGCGTCCGATCAGCTCTTCCATTTCCGCCAGCACATCTTCTGTGCTGCGCCGGCGCATTTTTGCCCCGAAGCGGGAAAAAAAGGCATCCACGCTGCAGAAACTGCAACGCCCGTAACATCCACGGGAAGAAAGGAGGGACGCAACACCCGTCCGTTTCAGCACCGCAGGCAGCGTATCACGGGCGGGCCAGGGCAGTGTGTCCAGGTCGGCAACGCCGGGACGGTCCGGAGTTTCCCAGAGTTCCGTCCCCGTCCGCCCCACAAGCCCGGGCACCCTTTTTACATCGCCGCCGGAGAAAAGTGTTTCCGCCAGCTCCGGCAGCGTTTCTTCCCCTTCCCCTTTGACAATAAAATCAACAGCCGGGTAAAGGGACAGAATTTCCTCTGCGGCAAAAGTGGGATAGATGCCGCCGATGGCAACCGGCACCCCTGTTGCCGCTTTCAGGCGGGTAATGGCGGTCAGCGCTTCCGCCGCCCCTTCCTGAAAAGTGACACTGACACCGATTAAACCGAAGCCGCCTTCCCGGACAAGCTGCAGTGTGCCGCTTCTCCCCCCGCACAAAGGCTCATCCAGGATAACCGTGTCAATCCCCGCCCGGCGCAGACTTGCCGCCAGGCATCCCAGCCCCAGGTGTTCAAAAGGCTCCTCCAGCCTTTTCCAGGCGGGATTCAGCAGCAAAACACGCCGCCCGGCCGCAGTTTCCCCCATAACATCTCCTCCCGCACATCTTCTTTATACAGGCTGCCGCAAAACATCTTCGTAAAAAGCTTCATACTGCGGCACAATGATTTCACTGTCAAAATGCTCTTCTGCGCGCCTGCGCACCGCTTCCCCCATTTGCCGCAGCTTTTCCTCCGACGACAACAGCTCAATGGCATAACGAGCCATGCTTTCCACATCGCCTACCGGGGCAAGATAACCCGTTTCCCCGTGCACCACCACTTCCGGGATACCCCCTGTCCGGGCGGCAATGACAGGGACATTGCAGGCCATGGCCTCCAGGGCACCAAGTCCGAAACTTTCCTTTTCCGACGGCAGTAAAAAGAGAT
>DUUE01000196.1 GCA_012841735.1 Bacillota bacterium
AACCAGATTGTCCAGGCAAAAGGAGGGAAGAAAGGGAGGCCAAATGCACCAAAGGGACCGTGACTGGTGTGCCCTCCCACCCCCAGCAGTTTGCTGACCACGGTAATGATCACAACATTAAAAACTCCGCCAAAAGTCATGGCCGGGAGAAAAAGTTTTCTGATGATATCCCGCGGGACCAGAAGAATCATAGCAGCTGCCAGGATTCCGGTGTAAAGCGGATAAATAAAATGGTTTGGCATGGACTGTTGTCACTTCCTGTAAAAAAATAACCGGGCTGTTGGCTGTCTGTATTCTTCCCCGCAGGCAGCAAAATATAACAAACAGGCACAAGCAGAAAAGGACGGAAAAAAGCCCTGTCCGCCAAGAACAGAGCAAGCTGCAGGGATAATATTTGTAAGGGCGACCGCCCTTTTTTTCTGCCGGCCATGACAACCGCTACTGCGCGTTGGCCGCATTATATTCATCAATGGTCTGGAATTTAAACGGGAATGCTTTGGCCATATCGGAATTGGGATCATAAAAGTCGTCAACATTATCACGGGTAATAATGGCAGCCGGTGTAAATGAATTGGCGGGCAGATTGTTGGCGTCAAAACTGCCGGAGAAAATATCATGGATTAAGGTAATAATGGAAACACCGTTTAAAATCGGGCTGTTATACCCGGTGGCAAACAGCCTGCCGTCTTTAATGGCATCCATGGCCTGCCTGGTACCGTCCGCGGCACATGCCACTATCAGGTCCTTGCCGGGAACCTTGTTGTGGCTCTTGATTTCCGCTTCCACACCGGGGAACATGGGGTCTGTTTCCACAAACAATATATCCATCTGCGGATGTGCCGTCAACAGATCGCTGGATGCCTTCTGGCCTCCCTGGGGATCGGGGCTGCCGCCGTTGCCATACCCCACAAGCTTGATGCCTTTCTCGGACAGGTCCAGCTTGCCCTTATCCCGAAATTCTATCCAGTGGTAATAGCCTTCCAGCATGGCATCATATTTTGTCGGGTAGGGGTTGCCGGCCATTTCCCTGCTTTTATGCAGGAACCCACCGATAAAACCGTTGGCCCTGCTTTCCGTATCGGCGGCCATCCCCACCTGGGACAAGGCCATGCCAACCTCCAGCACTTCCCCTTTTTTGTAAAAATTCTCAGCAATATACTCGCCAATCTGGAATCCCGGCGCATAGCTGCCGGAAAGGACTGTCGTCACCACGGGAAAATCTTCCGGAGTGGACGTGGGCCCGGTAACAATAACCGGTATGCCTGCCGCCACGGCACGCTTAATATCCTGCAGACTCGAGTCGATGTGGACGGCATTGAGCACAATGACATCGACTTTTTTGGTGACAAACGTTTCCACATGGGTGCTCTGTGTCTGCACATTAAAGTTGGCATTCTCATAAAAGAGTGTGTAGCCGAATTTTTTTGCCGTTTCTTCCGCCGAACCGATCATGTTCACAAAAAAGGTGCTGCCCAGAGAAGCGGCCGCCCAGCCGATCGTCACATCTTCTTTCGGTTCTTTGGGCAGAGCTTTTTCAATATGCGCCCTGCTTTCCAGGGTAAGCGGCTGAATGCCTGACAGTGACAGATTGTCTTTCATGGACAAGAGCGCTTCCAGGGCGGCCTCGCCGGTGGGAAGATCCGCCGCATCTTTCCCGCCGTTTTTGGCGCCGCTGCTGCAGCCGGCGGCCAGAACCATACATACTGCCAGCACGACTATCAAGGGAAACCGCACTTTCTTCATAGGAACCTCCTCACAGTAATTATTGGCAACCTCCTCTTTGGGGCAATA
>DUUE01000166.1 GCA_012841735.1 Bacillota bacterium
AAAAGGATGATCTCTTGTTTATTTTTATCCTACAACAATTTTACACTATGGTGCAAATTCCGTTTTCGTGGTGGTATAATAGAGAGGTGATTATCCGGAACGGATGTGATGCCTGTGACAGCTTTTTTTGTTGCTTTTCTGGCAACTTTACTTGCCGAGCTGGGCGATAAGACACAACTTGTTACCCTGACTCTCTCCTGCCGCTACCAGCCTGTACGCGTTCTGGCCGGTTCCCTTACTGCCTTGGCTGCCATTACCGGACTGGCCGTTATCCTGGGGGATTACCTGGCGGCACTTTTGCCGGGGAAAATAACTGTGCTGGCCAGCGGCTTCTTTTTTCTCGGAGTGGCGGCTTTCCTGCTGCTGAAAAAAGAAACTGCAGACAGTGAAATGCAAGAGCCGAAGGGCGGTGCCTTTCTGCAGGCATTTCTGCTTGTTTTTCTGGCCGAACTGGGTGACAAAACACAACTGACCGCCATTGCCCTCACGGCCGCATACGGCAACCCGCTGGCAGTTTTTTTGGGCTGTATGGGCGGTCAGTTTATCAACCACAGCGCGGCCTGTTTTCTGGGATCCCGTTTTCTTTCCCGCCTGCCCGCCGCTTATATCAAAGCAGGCAGTGCTGTGCTCTTTCTCCTGTTCGGGCTGGTTTTCCTTTTCTCCGCTTTTAGGACCTAAAAAAGCTCCTGTCTAAAAGGAGCTTTTTTTCTACATTTCTTCCGGTGCCGCAATGCCCAGCAGCCACAGCCCGTTGACAAGCACCTGCCTGACGGCATCAATAAGGGCCAGGCGGGCCCTGCGGAGATCGGGAGGAGCCTGCAGCACCGGGCAGCGATGGTAAAAAGTATTGAAGGCTGCCGCCACATCAAGCACATAGCGGGCGATCACAGACGGCTTGTATGTTTCCGCAGCGCGGATAATATGGTCGGCAAACCGCGCCAAAAGATTGATCACAGCCTGCTCCTCGTCACCTGTTAAAAGCGACGCATCATATTCCTGCGGCCAGTTGTCCGCTCTGCGCAGAATACTGCAAATCCGGGCATGGGCGTACTGAACGTAAGGAGCCGTTTCCCCGCTGAAATCCAGGACTTTATCCCAGTCAAACTCAATATTCTTAATGCGGTCATTGCTTAAATCACCGAAGATAACAGCCCCGATGCCGACCTGGCGCGCCACTTCCTCTTTATTGGCCAAACCCGGGTTTTTCTCCCGGATAATCCGCTCCGCCAGTTCAGTGGCACGGTCCAGCACGTCTTCAAGAAAGACGAGCGTCCCCTGGCGGGTGGACATTTTCCCTTCTTTAAACCGGATGAGACCGAAGGGAACATGGTAACAGCGGTCCGCCCAATCATAACCCATTTTTTTCAGGACGGCGAAAAGCTGTCGGAAATGCAAGGCCTGGTCCGCACCCACCACATACAGCATCTTGTCAAAGCTATACGTTTGGTGGCGGTAGATGGCCGCACACAGGTCACGGGTGGCATACAGGGTTGCCCCGTCCTGTTTGCGCAACAGGCAGGGCGGCATCCCTTCAGCGCTCAAATCTACCACCAGGGCGCCTTCAGATTCTGTGGCCAAACCCATCTCCTCTGCCTGGGCCACCGTCTCAGCCAGCATTTCATTATAAAAACTTTCACCCTGGTATAAATCAAATTCCACGCCCAGAATTTGATAGATACGTTTAAATTCGGCCAGGCTGACTGCGCGAAAATGTTGCCACAGCCCGGTTGCTTCCGGGTCGCCGTCTTCCAGTTTTTTAAACCAGGCACGGGCATCATCATCCAGTGCCGGGTCCTGCTCCGCCTCCCGGTGGAAACGGACATACAGTTCATAGAGATGTTTCAGCGGGTCGGCCGACAGTTTTTCCGCATCACCCCAGCGCAGGTAGGCTGCAATCAGTTTACCGAACTGTGTTCCCCAGTCGCCCAGGTGGTTGATGCCCACACATTTATAACCCAGGCTTGCAAACAGGCGGTAGAGGGAATGGCCGATCACTGTGGAACGCAGGTGTCCCACACCAAAAGGCTTGGCTATGTTGGGGGCGGAAAAATCAATGACAACAGTCTT
>DUUE01000387.1 GCA_012841735.1 Bacillota bacterium
ATAAATTCGCTCCAAAGAATACCACCCCGGCAGAAGAGGCCGTCCAATACGCCAACGCAACCCGTGAGCAGGCGCTGCTGATTGCCACCAGAATGGTTGAAAACCTGCAGTAAACACGGGTGCGGCGGCGCTTGCCGGGCATTCTGCGGTCCACTGAAAACGCGGAAGGAGCTGCTCCTTCCGCGTTTTCTTTCGGTACATTTGCATGTGGCATGAGCCGGTTACAATTGTTTTTTAAGATTATCCTTCTCAACCAGCGGTCATCTTAAGTACAGGCTTTGCCACATTATCATTTTTCTGTGCCGGCTTGTTGTACAACTTCAAATAATCGCTTATTCAGAAATATTCTCTCCCTGCCAATTTTATGAGATTCCAGGAAACCTTTTTCCTCCAACAATGATAAATAGTTTGAGGCAGTTTTCCTTGTAATATTTAATCCCTTTTCCAGATATGCAATTTTGGTATAAAACTCAAAGAAAAGTAAATATACAAGTTCTCTTGAATATATTTTAGGTAACAAGTTTTTGATGTCTTTGGCTGTCTGTTCCACGACAGTATTAATTCTCTTTACAAGCAGCAACGTTTCTTCCGCAGTCTGCTCTATACCGTCCAGTATAAACAGTATCCATTCTTCCCATTTGCCCTTTGTCCGTACCTCCTGCAAAAGTCTGTAGTATGCCGCTTTGTTCCGGATTATATATTTGCTGAGATAAAGTATTGGATTGTTCAGTAATTCTTTCAGGATAAGATACAATACATTTATAATTCTGCCTGTTCTGCCGTTGCCGTCATAAAACGGATGTATCACTTCAAACTGGTAATGAATAACCGCCAACTTAATAAGCGGGTCAATATTGTCATAATCTTCGTTTATATATTTCACCAGGTTGTCCAGCAGGAGCATTATTTCCTTTTCACCGCTTGGGGGGGTGTATAGCACTTCCCCCGTTTCTTCATTTTTAAGGACGGTACCCGGAAGTTTTCTTATTCCTGCACTGTTTTTCACAATTAGTTGCTGGATTTCGATTATCAGATTGACCGTTAAAGCTTGTTTATCCTTTACCAGTTCATAGCCGCGCCAAAGGGCAGTTCTGTAATTTGCAACTTCTTTTGCTGCCGGATTGTTGTAATTTTCTTGTGACATTGCTTTAAACAGTTCATCATGTGTGGTTATAATATTCTCGATTTCAGAGCTGTCTTTGGCTTCATTAATGGTTACAGCATTAATAAGAATATTTTGATTTGGTATCATGCCCGCAAAACCTTTCAACTCTGCCAGCGCTCTATGGGATCTGGCAAGCTGTTTCAATACTCTCTTTGTTTCAAGTTCTACATCCGGGGGTAAAAGCTTTACATAAGCCATACAAATCTCTCCTTATAACTACTATGATCACATTATATGGGTAGTCTTTTCCTCTTTCAATATAATTTGGGTAAAAATATGAAAAAAATACCCATGTTTTTAATGAAATGGGTAAATATTTCGCGTGCGAATAATTATCGTACCTCATTTACAAAAACTTGTACTTCATTCTCGTCGTATACGCCAGTTCATTATTTTAATTAAAAATAACCGGCCTTACGGCCGGTACTGCCGGCAATAACGGGCGGCCAGCCTGATGGCTTCCCCCATGCTGACGGCGGAGGCGATGCCTTTGCCGGCAATGTCAAAAGCGGTTCCGTGGTCGACGGAAGTGCGCAAAAAAGGCAGCCCCAGGGTAAGGGAGACGGTTTTGTCAAAGTCAGCCATTTTGGCGGCGATATGACCCTGGTCGTGGTAGAGGGACAGGACGGCGTCATAGAGGCCTGTGCGGGCGAGATGGAAAACCGAATCGGCCGGAACAGGCCCTGCCACGTTCAGCCCCCGGGCCTGCAGGGCTGCTACGGCGGGGGCTATTTCCGTCATTTCTTCCGTGCCGAAGAGGCCGTGCTCGCCGCCGTGCGGGTTCAGAGCCGCTACGGCCAGGCAGCCGTCCGCCAGCCCCAGCATGGAGAGGGCTCGCAGGGACTGCTCCGCTGTTTGCATGATATTCTCTTTTGTCACCAGCTCGCAGGCGGCGCGCAGGGAAAGATGGCGGGAGAGGAAAAAGATGCGCAGGCTGCCTGTCTGGAACATGGTGAGCGGGTTTTTTGTTTTTGTCAGGGCGGCCAGCATCTCCGTATGGCCAATAAAAGCTATGCCTGCCGCCCTGATGGCTTCCTTGTTGATGGGCGTGGTGGCCAGCGCTGCCAGCCGGCCGGCCAGGGCCAGCTCCGTGGCGGTGCGGATGTATTCATACGCCGCCCGGCCGGCTGCCGCGCCCACAGTGCCGTGCTGAAAGTCTTTGGGCTCAATATTTGCCAGGTCGATCAGATTGATCATGCCCGGGGCAAAACTGCCTTCCCCGGGGGCGGTGATGGTGTTGATTTTAATGTCCGCCCGCAGAATTTCCGCCACCTGCAGCAGGACTGCGGCGCTGCCGATGACGACAGGCCGGGCGTGGGTATAAATTTCCGGGTTCTGCAGGGCTTTGACCACAATCTCCGGTCCGATGCCGGCAGGGTCGCCCAGGGGAATACCGATCAGCGGCTTGCTCATGGCCGCACCTCCTCAGTGAGAATACTGTGCAGTGTTTTTGTCCAGTTGTCCACATAATGTCCCAGGGCCCATTCCGCCATGATGATTTCTTCCCCGGGCTGCAGGGGGATTTTTTGCCGCGGGGAACCTGCCAGGGAACGGCCGCTTGTGGCAAAGACCTGGATTTCATTTTCCGTAAAAACAAGTGCCAGGTCGTCATTGGGGGAAGTGAGGGCATCCGTTGCCCGGGGCACTTTGTTTTTAATGCGCGGCCAGGGAACGGACAGTTCATTGTAAAAAACCACATGGTCCGGGGGGATAAGACCCAGGGGGTAAGTTTCCCCCGCCGCGGTGCGCCCCTGGAAAATCCAGTAGCCTTTCTTCCGTGCCAGGCCCACACTGTCCCCTGCGGCGAGAAGATTGTCCCGGCGGCCGCTTCCCGCCGGAGGCACAGGCTGAGTTGCGGCGGGGCTGTCAATCAGGTCGGAGAGGGAGACCGCCCGGGCAAAAGGCAGGGCGTCCACGGCAAAAATAGCATAGCGTTCTTCTGCGGCGCCTCCGGAAGGAGGCGGTTTTCTGTGCTCCAGCACGGAAACATAATCGTTGCCGATATAAGTGATACTGCGTGTCACTGTACCCCTGTAAGCAGTTGGGAGCGGGATGTCCGGGTCTTCTGCCGGCTCTGTTTTGGCGGGGGCGAAAAGGGGAGTGGCCAGCAGCAGTTCTTCACTGTCTTCAGCGTCCCGGGCGGTGACCGCCTCCAGGCGGTAAAAGCCTCTGCGCCGGGGGAAAATTATGCCTTTAAGCTCCAGCAGCGGGCCCAGTTCCTGCCCTGCCGCCGCCAGCCACAGTGTGCGGCAGCCGCCGTCTGCGGCGCGCAGTCCCAGGAGGATGCCGGAACGCTTGTCGCTGCACGCGGTGTCGTCTTCCAGGGCGGTAATGTCGGTAATGCCGGTAATGCCCGGGGTGTTCAGTACCGACGGGTTTACGGCCGGGGAAAGCCGGCGGGCGGTGTAGCTGTTGCCGAAAAGCTGCAGGAGCAGCTCTTCTGTGCCGGCAGGAAAGAGTTCGCAGGCAAAAAAGCGGTTGTCGGTCAGGGTAATGATGGTCATTTCAGGCGGCAGGGGGACGGCGGCGGGAAAGGCGGGGTTGTGTGCCAGGTAAGTGTCGCTGTCCACCCTTTTTACCTGGTAGCGGGGGCGGGGCAACAGGTAGGTGCCCAGGAGGGCATAATCGGCGGTAAAATACAGCCTGCTTCCCACCCATTCCGCTGCGGCAGGCTGCGTTGCTTCGTTTTCACCCAGTAAAGCGGTAATTTCCCAGGTGCCGGAGAGGGGAAGCTCGCTTTTGGGCGGGGTGATGCGGAGCGTAAAGCCGGGACTGGGCCCCATGCAGCCTGTGGTAAGCATAAGCAGCAGGCACAAAAGTGAAAGCAGTTTTTTGCTCACGATGTCTTCACATCCTTGTGCGGCAGGGTTACTGTCACCACTGTCCCCTCGCCCACAGTGCTCTGCAGTTCCATGGTCCCCTGCATGAGGCGGACAATTTCATCACAGAGGGAGAGGCCGATGCCGCTGTGGGATTTGCTTGATTTGCCTTTGTAGAATTTTTCTTTGACCCGGGGCAGTTCCTCCGGCGGGATGCCGCTGCCCGTGTCTCGCACCGTAAAGACAATCTTGTCCCCTGCCGTGGCGGCGGTAAGGGAGACGGAGCCGCCGGGCGGGGTAAATTTGAAAGCATTGTCCAGGAGATTGATAAAAACCTGTTTCAGACGGTTGGCGTCGCTGGTGAAGGTGCCCGTGTCGCCGGCGTCCACGCTAAAAGCAAGCTGTTGGCGCCGTGCCCGCGGGGCCAGCTGGATGCGCAGCTGTTCCAGCAGGGTGGGAAGGTGGACCTGTTCCCGGGCCAGGGTGATTTTGCCGGAAACAAAGCGGGAAAAATCCAGCAATTCACTGACCATCCGGGTGAGGCGGTCGCTTTCCGTTTCAATGATCTTGAGGCCGTCCTGCAGGATCTCCTTGTTTTCATATTCTTGCAGGGTGACCGCCCAGCCTTTGATGGAAGTGAGGGGCGTGCGCAGTTCATGGGAGATGGAAGAAATAAATTCGTTTTTCAGTTGTTCTTTTTTGACGATTTCGCTGGCCAGGTAGTTGAGGGTGGCCGAGAGCTTGCCGATTTCATCCCGGGAGCTGTAGGTGCTTGTGGCGGCAAAATTGCCGGCCGCCATTTCCCCGGCTGCGCGGGTAACTTTTTTCAGCGGTTCGGTAATGGTATTGGCCAGCAGGATGCTGACCAGGGCGGTCATGAGAATGACAAGGCCGCCGAAGGAAAGATAACGGATCGCTACCGCCCGGATTTCCGCATGCACTTCTTCCAGGGAGGCGAGAAAGCGCAGTACACCCACCTGGGTATCGCCGGCCAGCAGTGGACGTGAGGCGGCCATAATTCCTTCCTTCCCCAGGCGGCCGGTCCAGACGGCCTCCCCGCCCGCCAGGGCGGCGGAAACATCGGGGGCAGCATCCCCGGTGACGGTGCCGTGGGAGTTGAGGAGGACGCGGCCGTCCATGGCGATGATCTGCACCTGGGCGGCGGCCTGTTTCCAGAACAGGTCCACATTGTTAATAATATTTTCTTCCAGGGTGGCATCGGCAAAATAACGTCCATAAAGTTCAGCGGCCGTCTGCAGCTGCTGCCTGAGGGAGTCTTCCAGGCTTTTGTAGTAGTTGCGGCGGATGCCGGAAATGAGGAAAAGCTCCAGAATGCCCACGGTGATAATAATGATAAACAGGAAATAGGCCACCATCCGGTATTTAATGCTATGCATGGCTGTTTTCCCCCCGCAGGCGGTACCCCAGTCCCCAGACGGTTTCCAGGTAGCGGGGAG